>JAEUMM010000061.1 GCA_016792645.1 Alphaproteobacteria bacterium
GCCGCCCTGTTGCTCAACGCCCCGCGCCAACCGCTCGACATCGCGCAACTGCGCGCCCACGTCGAAAGCATCGACCAGATCGACCGCATCATGGTGGGCCTCTTCGACCGCCATACGGGCCGCCACATCGGCGTCATCGCCGCCGACTTCATCGACGACCGCAAGCGCATCATGCCCTCGATCCTGATCGGCGAGCCCGAATTTCGCAACATCGGCGTGATGACCGAGATCCGCGAGACCTTCGGCGACCACGCCTTCGACAACCTGCCCTTCGACTCCGCGGTCGCAACCGTGCTGGCCCACAACGAGGTCATGATCAAAATCATGGAATCGCGCGGCTGGAAATTCCTGCGCAAGCTGGAGCGCGAAAAGAAACGCGCCGACGGCCGCGGCTACATCGACGTCCTCGTCTACGAATTCCCGCGCGAAGTTTGGTACGAACAAAAGGCGCAGCGCAAAACCGCTTGAGGGAACGCGACGCCGATAAATTGACATTCGCCGTGCCATAAGCTGCAATCGCGCATGTCAAAGCTGTTCGCCGTCCTCGCACTCGTCATCGCGCTCATCGCCCCCGCCTTCGCGCAGCCCGACGCGCCGGCGAAACGTCCCAATGTCGTCCTCATCCTCGTCGACGACGCGGCGCTGATGGATTTCGGCGCCTATGGCGGTGAGGCGCGCACGCCCAACATCGATGCGCTGGCCGGCCGCGGCGCGTTGTTCACGAGTTACCACACCTCGCCGCTCTGCTCGCCGTCGCGCTCGATGCTGCTCACCGGCATCGACAACCACAAAACCGGCGTCGCCACGATCGAAGAAGTCCTGCCGCCGGAGCAGAAGGGCAAACCCGGCTACAGCCTGCGTCTAGAACCCGGCGTCACCACGGTCGCCGCGCGCCTGAAAGCCGCCGGCTATCGCACCTACATGACGGGCAAATGGCATCTCGGCCACGAACCGTCGGACTTGCCCAGCGCGCACGGCTTCGACCGCTCGCTCGCCCTCGACGCGTCGGGCGCGGACAATTGGGAAGCCAAGCCCTACATGCCCTACTACCGCGACGCGCCGTGGTTCGAAGACGGCAAGCGCGCCGACATGCCGAAGGATTTCTACTCCTCCGACCTCATCGTCGACCGCATGATGGAATACATGGACGGCGCACCCGACGCGGCCGCGCCTTTCTTCGCCTATGTCGCTTTCCAAGCCGTCCACATCCCCGTCCAAGCGCCGCGCGAATACACGCAGCGCTACGAAGGCCGGTTCGACGAAGGCTGGACCAAACTGCGCGAAGCCCGCTGGCAACGCGCCAAGACGCTGGGCCTCATTCCGCAAGACGCCCCCCTCGCCGCGATGCCCGAAACGATGCGCAAATGGGAAAGCCTCACCGCGGACGAAAAGAAAATCTACGCGAAGGCGATGTCGGTTTATGCCGGCATGCTCGAGGCGATGGACAACGCCATCGGCCGCCTCATCGAACACGTGAAGGCGAAGGGCGAACTCGACAACACCATCTTCATCGTCACCTCCGACAACGGCCCCGAACCCTCAGACCCGGTGCACGCCGGCGGCATGAACATCTGGATGGCGCTGAACGGCTACAACTGGAGCGCCGAGAACCTCGGCGAAAAAGGCAGCCTCGCCTTCATCGGCCCCGAATGGGCGGCGGCGGTCTCCTCGCCCAGCAAACTCTTCAAGTTCTACACCACCGAAGGCGGCCTGCACGTGCCCTTCGTCATCGCCGGCCCCGGCATTGCGCCCGCAAAGAAACAAGCGAACGCCTTCGTCACCGACGTCACGCCCACGATCTTGGATTTCGCCGGCGT
The DNA here is from genome assembly GCA_016792645.1 of Alphaproteobacteria bacterium. Classification (GTDB taxonomy): domain Bacteria; phylum Pseudomonadota; class Alphaproteobacteria; order Micropepsales; family Micropepsaceae; genus SZUA-430. Next base: position 1,818 of record JAEUMM010000061.1, read on the forward strand.
CGCCGCCCCGCCGAAAGAAGGCGAGATCCCCATCACCGGCCGCTCGCTGCGCCCCGTGCTGGAAGGCACGGCCGAACGCACCCACGCGCCGGACGCCGGCGTCGGCGTCGAAGTCGCCGGCAACGCCGCCCTCTTCAAGGGCGACTACAAGATCGTGAAAAACGGCGGCGCCCTCGGCGACAACGAATGGCGCCTCTATAACTTGGCGACCGACCCCGGCGAAACCAAAGACCTGTCGAAGGACGATCCCGCCCGCCTGACCGACATGCTCGCCGCCTATAAGACGTACACGGAACAAATGGGCGTCTTGCCCCTGCCCGAAGGCTACAACGTCCAACGCCAAATCATGAGCAACGTCATCGCCCGCCAGCTCGGCTTCTACTGGTGGATCCTGGCGCTGGCCGCGTTGACGCTCATCGCCATCGGCTGGGCCCTCTGGCGAACCGTCGCCAGACGCCGCACCTAACCCGAGCGCACGCAAAAAGCCCCCGCCGTCCCTTTCGGAGACGGCGAGGGCCAAAACGCGATGCGTATTAGTACGGTTCGGCCGGCGGCGCAGGTTCTGCCGCAGGCGCCGCTTCCGCCGGCGGTGCAGCTTCCGCCGCAGGCGCTGCCGGAGCAGCCTCTGCCGCCGGAGCCGCAGGCGCCGCAGGAGCGGCCGGCGCAGCGGGAGCCGCCGGAACATCAATCGTGATCGACGTATCGGTCGGCGGCGTCGCCTCCCGCTTCTCAAACACGCCGAACGCAAACAGTCCGACCACCGCGACGGCAAGCCCGCCCACGATCATCGCCAACATTGTGATAGTGCCGTTGCTCTCGGCAGATTCGATCGCCATAACGGGAACTCCTTCAAAGGCGTAATGCCCTAGGAAGGAGAACAAGCCCACGCCGCCAAAGGTTGCATAAGAACCACGAGTTCCCTGTGGCCGCCGCCACACCGCCCGCACCTTTGCCGCATCTTAAGCAACAAAAAGGCGGGCGCAGCGCCCGCGCCGGCTCAACCCGCCGCAAACCGCTTGAGCCGCGTGCCGATGATCTCCTCCGCGTCGTGCATGATGCGGTCGATCAGTTCCTTCACGCTCGGCACGTCGTAGATCAGCCCCGCGACCATGCCGCACGACCACGCGCCGGCGTCCATCTGACCGTCCGTCATCACCTTCGGATAAACCCCGGCCACCTCGCCGATGATGTCCTCGAACTTGATGTTCGCGCCCAGCGCCTTTTCCTTCTCGAGCAGCCGGTCGACGGCGGCGTTCTTCAGTACCCGCTCCGTATTGCGCAACGGCCGCATGACCAGCCGCGTGTCCAATTCGCTCGCCGCGACCAGCGCCTTCTTCACGTTGTCATGCACGGGCGCTTCCTTGGTGGCGATGAACCGTGTCCCCATATTCATGCCCTCGGCTCCAAGCGCCAGCGCCGCCACCAGCGACCGCCCGTCGGCCATGCCGCCCGACGCCACGAACGGAATCTTCAGCTCGTCCGCCGCGCGCGGCAGCAGGATAAAGTTCGGCACGTCGTCTTCGCCCGGATGCCCGCCGCACTCGAACCCGTCGACCGACACCGCGTCGCACCCGATCGCCTCCGCCTTCAGCGAGTGGCGAACGGACGTGCACTTATGGATGACCTTGATCCCCGCCTCTTTCAGCGCCGGCATCCACTTCTGCGGATTGTTCCCCGCCGTCTCGACGACCTTCACCCCGCCGTCGATGATCGCCTTGATGTAACCGGGATAGTCGGGCTGCGTCAGCGCGGGCAGGAAGGTCAGGTTCACGCCGAACGGCTTCGACGTCATCTGCTTGCAGCGCGCAATCTCCGCCGCAAGCTTCGCCGGCGTCCCTTGCGTCAGCCCCGTGATGATCCCAAGCCCGCCCGCGTTCGAAACGGCGGCGGCCATCTCGGCAAAGCCCACGAAATGCATGCCGCCCTGAATGATCGGATGCTGAATGCCGAACATCTCCGTAATGCGGGTCTTCATCGCAAAGTTCCTCCATATGAATAGCGTGTAACGATTCAATGGCACGGCGAGCGCGCGAGGTCCAGCACACCGGCGCGTGCGTGACCGGCAACCGCAGCGTTAGTCCGCGCACCGCACAATCGCCTCATCGCCGAAGCGCACGCCCCGCGCCATCGACACGGCGCACACAGGCGTCGTAGAACGTCGCGCCGCCGCGCCTCGCGCATGCCTGCGCGAAAAACACGAACGCGGCGCAAAGGGAGATACCAACATGAAAAGACTAGCTCTCGGCCTCTTCGCCGCCGTGGCCTTGACGGGCGCCGCGCTCGCCGCCGCCCCCGCCGACCCGATGGCCAGCCGCTACGAAAACACCGTCACGCTGACCGACGCCAAGGGCGCCGTCACGAAGGTGCACTACAACAAAGACGGCACGATGACCGTGACCCAGCCCGACGGCACGAAGGTGACCGGCAAGTGGACGCTGAAGGACGGCAAACTCTGCGTCACGCTCGACGCAGGCCCGACCGCCGGCAAAGAAGGCTGCAACCCCTTCGCCGATCACAAAGTCGGCGACACCTGGGACGTCACCCTCGCCGACGGCACGAAGAGCAAAGCCGCCCTCGTCGCCGGCCGCTAACCGACGAAGCATCAAGCGGGGAGAGACGCGACACGCGCGTCTCTCTTTTTTTTGCGCCGGCGCTAGGGCTTGCCCGACGGCTTCGAGCCCTGCGAAGGCTTCAACCCGCCCAACACTGCATCGATAGCGTCGAAATAGCCTTTCAGAACATCCGGCACCTGGCTGCTCGACTGGTTCGCGTTGCAGATCGGGTGCATCTCGATCTTGCCCTTCTCCGGCAATCGCGCGAGGCGCAGATACCGGGGATCGATGATCGGCGTCTCGCCTTCGAAAAGCTCCTTGTCGGTGCCGTCATCGTCAAGCTTGGTCAGACTCACGCTCACGTTCAGGCACGCCGGATAGGGAAAAGTCTTAAGTTTCTCGCCGCGTTGAACCTCTCCCACGAAGTTCGTGCGCACCACAACGTCGTGCGCCGCGCGCCCGACAGGCCTCAGCGTGAGCTTCCAGCAACCTGCGGTCTCGCCCTCATCGGGAAACTCCAGCCCCGTCGTCATCAAGTCCGCCACCTTGTTCGCTGAGAGGTCCACGCTAAGCGGCGCCAGCACCGCATCCTTGCAGTTTCGCCCACGCGGCAGACCCTCGGTGTTGGGCCCCTTGCTAGGCCCCCCGGTCAATTTCGGAATGCCCCCGACAGCCGACAGCAAGCCGAACACCTGCTGGATCCGCGCCGGCGTATCGTCGCGGAAATCGACCTGTACGGACTTCACGATGTCGGTGTTGTCCAGCCGCGTAATCTGAATGTTGGTGTCCGACCAAAAACTCGTTGCGCCGCGAATGCGGAAGATGTCGTCGCTTTCGACGGGCGAGAGCTTCATCGCGAATTTGGCGCCGCCTGTTTCGGCCGCGTTGTCATTGCCGGGCGTATTGCCGGGCGCGCCGCCGCCGGGTCTGCCGCCGCCGGGAGGTTTGTTCCCGCCGCCCCGCGAACCGCTATCTTCCGTTCGTTCGTCTCTGCTCTTCGGTGCCGGCGCGATCGTCAAACGCGTGATGGGCAAGTTCACGACCTGCGAGCCTTCCGCCGCCGCGGCAGCGACGTCCTTATCTGTATGCTTGCAGTCGCGCACGCACGCAGCGACGGTCCCCTCGTAGATTGCCGTCGGCGACTGGCACCCCGCGAGCGCCACAGCCGACAAGGCCGCAACGCAAACACCCTCTAGAATTCGTTTTGTCATGGACGGTCCCCCAACCGTAACCCTCAGCATACAGGGGCACTCGTCGCGCAGCTTGATCTATAACAATCAACGAACGATCGCCCCAACTTTAGTTCCCCACTGAGTTGCCGGCGCATCACTTTGGCCGGCAGGTGGGCACCCCCTTCCTCGCGCGCCACGCCTTCCGCCGCCAACCCGCGCCCGCTTGACCCACCGCGAACGGCGCGCAAACAATCGCCGCGCACGGGAGGCTGACCCACATGACCACGGCAGCACAACGCGCGGGCTTCGCGCCCGGGCGCCTCGACCGCATCGCCGATCACCTGAACCGCGCCTATGTCGACAGCGGCAAGATCGCCGGCTGCCAAGTCGCGGTCACGCGCCACAGCCACCTCGCCTACTTCAAGTCGCTGGGCCAAATGGATCGCGAACGCGCCAAGCCCATGCGCGACGACACCATCTTCCGCATCGCCTCGATGACGAAGCCCATCACCTCCGTCGCGCTGATGACGCTCTACGAACGCGGCTACTTCCAGCTGAACGATCCCGTCCACCGCTTCATCCCCGCCTGGCGCGACCACCGCGTCTGGGTCTCCGGCGAAGGCGAAGCGATGGTGACGGAACGCCCGCGCCGCCCGATGAGCATGCGCGACATGCTGGCCCACACCGGCGGCCTCACCTACGGCACGATGCTGGAGGCGCTGGGCGCGCCCGCCGACCGGCATCCGGTGACGAAGGAATACGCGCGCATCGGCGTCAAGCGCGTCGACGGCGAAACGAGCGAAAGCTTCGTCGCCAAACTCGCGCAGGTGCCGCTGCGCTATCAGCCCGGCGAACGCTGGATGTACTCGCTCTCGACCGACGTCTGCGGCGCGCTGGTCGAAATCATCTCCGGCAAACGGCTCGACAGATTCCTGCACGACGAAATCTTCGAGCCGCTGAAGATGAAGGACACCGCCTTCACCGTGCCCCACGCGAAGCTCGACCGCTTCGCCGCCAACTACACCCGCGGCGCGGACAAAAGCCTAAAGCTGCTCGAAGACCCGCAGAAGAGCACGTACCTGAAAGAGCCGGCGTTCCACTCCGGCGGCGGCGGCCTGGCCAGCACGACGGCCGACTACGTCCGCTTCTGCGACATGCTCCGCCGCGGCGGCGAACTCGACGGCGCGCGCGTGCTCGGACCGCGCACCGTCGACCTCATGCGCCGCAATCACCTGAAGGACGGCAAAGACCTGACCGAGATGGCGATCGGCGGCTTCTCCGAAACCGCAAACGAAGGCGTAGGCTTCGGCCTCGGCTTCGCCTGCACGCTGGACGCCGTGACGTCGGGCAGCATCGTGGGCAGCGA
>JAEUMM010000070.1 GCA_016792645.1 Alphaproteobacteria bacterium
GGCGTCGGCCACTACGGCCTCTTCAGCGGCAAGCGCTGGGAGACGCAGATCTATCCGATCGTGCGCAACACCATCTTGAGCATGGCGGCCTGAGAGCCGCTAAGCATCGTTTCGCGCGGCGTTCCGCCTGGCTTTTCGGCCGGGAAACCATGACGCTATTCGGCGTGGATTTGTGGCTTATAGGTGCGGTATAGAGCCGATCCTGGGTTCTGGCCGTTCATCCGCCGTTCAAGCGCCGTTTGGTGCGGTGTCATCGGATTGGAGCGGGCAGGCGTTCGTTCATTTGCTGACGGAGTTGGTCTCATGCGGGTTGCATTTCTTTCGGCGCTGGCTTTCGCGGTCGCCTCCGGCATCGCTTTCGGGGCCGTGGCCGCCGAACCGAAGAAGCCCAAGCCCGTCGACATCAAGAAAGAGATGGTCGAAAAGTGCGGCGCCGAGCCCTATGGCCTGGTCGACCTGGACGGCAAGACCGCCACCAAGGAAGAGATGGAAGAGGCCAAGTTTCAGGTGACGGCCTTCATTACCCAGGTCGACGTGTATCAGGAGTGCATCCTGAAGCTGGCCAACTCGCTGGGCGAGCGGTTGAGCGACAACGATAAGCGGGTTCTGGGCACGACGATCCAGCGCAGCCAGCAGGAGAAGGAAGCCGTCGGCGCCGCCTACAACAAAGCTGTCGACGACTTCAACGTCGCGAACGCGAAGAAGTAGCTTCCGGCGCGACGGACGCGTCGGACGAATTAAATTAGCGCCATTAGTGAAACGAGTCGCAGCGAACTGTCGTTGCGCTCGTCGGCGTGCGTGATCGAACGCACCCTGCCCCGGCTGCGGAATTTTTGAGTGACGGCCAAGCGGCCCTAAATGGCGTGCAGCACGCGCTACAAGCTGCCGAATGAGAGCAAGAGCCGGTCGATCGAGCGGCCGGTGACCGACGCGGACGTGATCAACGACGTGCGCGTCGCGTCGGACGACCTTCGCTTTGCGGCGGCGGTTGCAGGGTTCGGGCAGGTGTTGCGCAGTGAGCCTTATCTGAAGGACTTCGGTCTGGCGCAGGTTGTTGATCTGGCGTCCGGCGCGAAGGGCAAAGATCCGTTCGGACATCGCGCAGAGTTCGTTCAGATGGTGCGGCTGGCGCAGGCGCTGCCGGCGCTGCCGGTGCTGCAGCAGGATGGACGAGGCGGGCCGCAATAACCGTCAACGGGAGGTCGCAGCGTTGCGGCCTCTCGCGTCTTGCGCGGCATTAACCGACGGACTGCGGCGGAACGCCGCCGCGGGCCGCATGCTTCGCCGCAAGATCGCCACAAGCGCGCCGCGTGCGAGGCGCATTTGAGGCTTGAGCTTGTCTCGACCGAAGACCGGAGGAGACGCGTTCGTGACTCAGACAACCCCCAACCTTTCCCTATTCCGCCAGCGGCTTGCCACGTCGGCGGCCATCGCCGCGCTTTTGCTGGGCGCTCTCGCACTTGCCGGATGCGATCAGGTGCAGCAAGCGCAAGGGCCTAAAGACAGCAAGACCGACAGCAATGCCTTAGGCCGCACCGCGACGACGGAGGTGCCGATGGAGGCTGACGATCCAGCGGCGCCGAAGCCGGAGGAGAGCGAGCGGGCTCAGCCTACCGCCGGTATGCAGGCCTTCGACGGCAGCGTCGCGATGGCGCCGCCGCCTCCGATGATGCAGCCAGAGGTGCGCGACAAGTTTCCGGACGCGAAGCCCAATCCGGTGAAGCTGGTCAGCGAAGAGCCGGTGTCGACGTTTTCCGCCGACGTGGATACGGCGTCTTACTCTGTCGTACGGAAGTTCTTGAATGATGGTGCGTTGCCGCCCGGAGACGCCGTGCGCATCGAGGAGATGGTCAACTACTTCGATTATTCCTATGCGCTGCCCGACAATCGGACGGAGCCGTTCCGGCCGACGGTGCAGGTCTATAAGACGCCGTGGAATCCAGACACGCAGATCGTTCACATCGGCATCAAGGGTTTCGACATCCAGCGGAATGAGCGGCCGGCGGCGAACCTGGTGTTCCTGCTGGACGTGTCGGGGTCGATGGACGAGCCGAACAAGCTGCCGCTGGTGAAGACGGCGATGCGCATGCTGGTCAACGAGATGAGCGCGAAGGATCGCGTCTCCATCGTCGTCTATGCGGGCGCGGCGGGTATGGTTCTTGAACCGACGTCTGGTGCGGACAAGGGCAAGATCCTGGCGGCGCTGGATCAGTTGTCGGCGGGCGGTTCGACGGCGGGTGCGGAGGGCATTCGCCAGGCGTATCAGCTGGCGCGGTCGAGCTTCATCAAGGACGGCGTGAACCGCGTGGTCTTGGCGACCGACGGCGACTTCAACGTCGGCATTACCGATCCCAACCAGCTCGAGGACTTCGTGGCGCGCGAGAAAGAGAGCGGGGTGACGCTTTCGGTCTTGGGATTTGGGAGCGGCAACTACAACGATGCTTTGATGCAGAAGTTGGCGCAGAAGGGGAACGGCAACGCCGCTTATATCGACACCGTCAACGAAGCGCGGAAGGTGTTGGTCGAACAAGTGGGCGGCACGCTGTTCACGATCGCCAAGGACGTGAAGTATCAGATCGAATTCAATCCGGCACGCGTGAGCGAGTATCGCTTGATCGGGTATGAGACGCGGCTGTTGAACCGCGAGGACTTCAACAACGACAAGGTGGATGCCGGCGATATCGGGGCGGGTCATGCGGTGACCGCGCTCTATGAGATCGTGCCCAAGGGGTCGAACGGGCATTTGATGGATCCCTTGCGCTATCGCGCGGCCACGCCGGTTGCGCCCGCCGCGGACGGCGCGGGCGAGATCGCGTTCTTGCGCATGCGCTATAAGCTGCCCAACGAGGACAAGAGCCGGTTGATCGAGCGGCCGGTGACGAATGGCGACGTCATCGAGGACGTGCGCGGCGCTTCGGACGATCTGCGCTTTGCGGCGGCGGTGGCCGGGTTTGGGCAGCTGCTGCGCAACGACCCTTACATGAAGAACTTCGGCTATGCGCAGGTGGCGGAGCTGGCGACCGGCGCCAAGGGCAAAGACCCGTTCGGCTATCGCGCCGAGTTCGTGCAGATGGTGAAGCTTGCGGAGTCTCTGCCGGCGCTGCCTTCACTGCCGAATCGCGGTGGGCAAGGCGGGACGCAGTAGAGCGCGATCCCCGAAACGCGAAAGGGCGGCCGCTGGGGCCGCCCTTTTGCTGTCGTGGTTCTCGACTACCAGGTGGCGCGCAGGCCGGCCGAGGCGGTGTGGGTGTTGGCGGCGCTGTTCAGGACGCCGTTGTAGTCGAGGAAGAGGACGAAGTTGCGCGAGACTTGGGCGCCGACGCCGGCGTTGACCAGCGCGCTGTCGCGCGAGAGCGCGGACGAGACGATGGAGAACGGCGTCGACGGGTCTTCGATGAAGGCGGCGGTGAAGCCTTGGCGTTCGTCGAGGTATTCGTGGCGCCAGGCGATTTCCGCATCCGGGATCAGGCGCACGCCGCCGGCCTGCCAGGTGCCGGAGAAGCGCAGGCCGAGCGTCGAGGTCAGGCTGTCGGCGTCGCTGTCGCCGACGAGGAGGCCGAAGTCGCCTGCGCCCGATTCCGAGAAGCCATCGGTCGAGTTCGAGAGATAGCCCAAGGCGACGAACGGCTGGATGTCGACGCGGCCGCCGTTGAAGACGGCGCCGAATTCGCCGTGGATGCCGAAGGTGCCGGCGTCGTAGGCGGCGTTGGCGATGAAGGTGTCGTAGCCGAGGTCGATGAGGCGCGTCGACGTGACGTCGTGGAAGCCGAAGCTGACGATTGCATCACCGTAGTAACGGCCGGACTCGTAGGCGGCATAGCCGGCGAACTGGAAGCTGTCGATGTCGGCTTCGTCGCCTGCCGTGTCGAACTCCACGTCGCTGGTCGACCAGCCGATGGCGCCGCCGACGTTCCAGTTGCGGTCGACGGCCACGTCGAGGCCGCCCGCGACGCCGCCGGAGTCTTGGTCGTAGCCAGCCGCTTCGGCGTCGCCGTCGGCCTTCGTCCAGGCGCCGTAGCCGCGGCCCCAGACCGAGATGCCCATGCGCTCTTGCGTGCTCATGCCGTCGGTCGCGCGGGTGCCGGCGTCGGCGTAGCGGCGCAGGCCGAGGCTTGCCGTCTGGACATGCGCGGACTTCATGTCGTCCATGCGTTCGCCGATCGCGTCGGTGAAGGCGTGGCTGACGCGCAGGCCGATTTCCTGGATGTCGGCGTGTTCGGCGCCGGCCAGTTCGTCGTAGATGTGCGCGACCTCTTCCTCGGAGCCGATGGGCAGGCCGAGGAGGTGGTTGAACAGGTCTTCGAAATCGGGGCCGTAGAGCGCGCCGTTGTAGATGTCTTCGAGTGCGCCGCCGATCGATTGCTGGTTCTGCGTCAGGCCGGGCAGGATGAGCGCGTCGGCGAAGCCTTGGCGGACGAGCTCGAGGTCGACGAAGCCGACACCGTAGACGGCTTCGGCGTCGAAGAAGATCGACGTCGTCGAGACGTTCGCGAAGGTGCCGGAGATCGAGCCGGTGATGATGTCCTGATAGGTGAACGTGTCGCCGCCGACCGAGGCGAAGTCGGCGCCGTCGACGACCGCGATCAAGGCGCCGTCGAGATTTGCGTTGCCGCCGGCGTTGATTTGGCCATGCGTCGTCGTGTCGGTGGTCAGGAAGAATTCGGCCGTGCCTTCGCCGCCCTGGGTGTAGTCGTTGACGATGTCGACCGTCGTGTCGTCGTCGAGGTAGACGGTGCCGGCGGTGACGGTCATCGAGTCCACGTTGGTGACCGAAAGGCCTTCGCCGTCGGTGCCGCGGACTTGCGTGCCGAGCAGGGCGCGGCCGCTGTCGATGTCGAATTGGTCGAGGCCGTCGACCGAGCCGCGGCGGAGCGCCACGTCGCCGCCGACGATCACGTCGTCCGCGCCGCCGCCCACGATGTCGCCGTCGATTTCGCCGCCGTTGAGGTTGACCGTGTCGTCGACTTCGACGCCTTGGTCGAGATCGAGCGCGGTCGTGATGGTGAGGTCGTCAGCGGTGCGGCCCTGAATGAGACCTGCCGTTTGGGTGATCGTGGTGGCGGTGTCGGCGCCGGCGAGGTCGATGCCGGCAACGGTCGCCAGGATGGTGCCCGAGTTCACGATGCCGCCGTCGACTTGGCCGGTGACGCTGATGCCGGTCGAGGGATCGATGAGGCCAGCGTTCGTCAAGATGCCGGTGACGATGCCGTCGATCGCGATGCCTTGCGACAGCGCGGCGATGACACCGGTGGCGCTGTTCGTGACGTCGCCGTCTATCGTGGCGCCGAGCGCGAGCGTGATGCCGTTGCCGCTGGGGCCCGCGATGACGCCGTTGTTCGTCACGTCGCCGGTCAGCGTCGTCATGTCGAAGTAGAGGCCGGTGGAGGAGAGGCCGGTGATCGTGCCGCTGTTGACGACGTTGCCGGTGAAGGTCGTGCCGCCCAGATAGACACCGTCGTTGCCGCCCGTGACGATGCCGCCGGCCGCGTTGGTGAAGTTGCCCACGAACGTCGTCGCGGAGATGTTCACGCCGTCCGTGTCCGCCGACTCGATCAGGCCGCTGTTCGAGACGTTGCCGGTGAAGGTGGCGTTGGTGAGAAGGAGGGCCGTCAGGTCGCCGCTGATGGTGCCGGTCGCGCTGTTCGTAATATCGCCGGTGAAGGCGGTGGTGCCGGAGATGATGACGCCGAGCGCCGAGGTGCCTTCGGCGAGGATTTGGCCGTCGTTGGTGATGCTGCCGTTGAAGGTCGTGTCGCGGACGATGACGGCGGTCACGCTGGAGCCGGACACCTGGATGACGCCGCCGGCGTTGTTCGTGATGCCACCGGTGACGGTGCCGCCCAGGATATTGATGCCGTTGGCGACGCCCGTGCCGTCGATGAGGCCCGAGTTCGTGATGCCGCCCGTCAACACCGCGCCATTGAACTGGATCGCGGCCGTCGTCGTGCCCCGGATGGTGCTGGCCACGTTGTTGGTGATGCCGCCATGCAGCTCGGCTTGGGCATCCGAGACGTTGATGCCGATCGCGCCCTCGATCAGACCGCCGGTGTTGGTGATGCCGCCCAGGATTTCACTGTCGTCACCGACCAGGATGCCGGTCGTCGCGCCGACGATCGAGCCCGTGTTCAGGATGCCGGACGCCACCGTGCTGTCGTCGTCGATGAAGATGCCGACGTCGCCGCTGATGAGTCCGGTGTTGAAGATGCCGCCGTCAATCTGGGAGTCGTTCAGGATGTCGATGCCGTTGTCGCCGGTCGAGGCCATCGTGCCTTGGTTGACGATGTCGCCGACGAGGAAGCTGTCGTCGATGGTCAGGATCGAGGCCGCGTCGCTCATCGACAGATTGTTGAAGAAGCTGTCGTTGGTGGTCGCGTCGGCGTCGACCGTCGCGTCTTGGTCGATCGTGACCGTGTCGGTCTCGGCGTTGACATAGGGGGCGAACACCGCCGGGCCCGATAGTGTGTCGGCGGCTGTCGCCGGGCCGACGGCGCCTGCCGCCGCCAACATGGAGATCAAGGAAACGCCGGACAAAATCCGCGAACGCACGCGCATGGAAGCCTACCCCTCGAAAAAACCGGCCGACCGAGGTGGAAAGAGAGCGGCCGCGTCCCGCCCCGAGACGCGGCCAACCCATCGCCGGTCGACTGCCTTGGAACCGAAAATGCGGGGTTATGGCTAAGGCCCGGTTAATGCGCGCGGACGGCGGAGGGATTCGTTAGGCGGTGATGCAAGAAACGACAAAGGGCGGCTCTGATGAGCCGCCCCTCGCCTTCATTCGATTTGGCTATGCGCCGATTACCAGGTCAGGCGGACGCCGCCCGAAGCGTTCGTCGACGAGGAGTCGGAGTTGTAGAGGCCGTTCACGTCGCCGAAGATTTCCAGGTTGTTGGTCAAGCCGAAGGTGAGGCCGGCGCTGACCAAGGCTGCGTCTTGCTGGACTTCCGAGGAAACGATCGTGAAGGGCGTTTCGGTCGGGTCGCCCAGGTAGAGCGCAGTGAACGTCTGGCGGTCGTCGTTGAACTCATGACGCCAGCCGACCTTGATGTCCGGCACGACGCGGGTTTTACCCATGGTCCACAGACCCGAGGCGCGCAGGGCAAGGATACCGGCGAAGCTGTCGGCGTCCGTGCTGCTGACGTCGAGCGTGTAGGCGCCCGCGTTGCCCGTTTCGGTGAAGCCATCGGTGTCGGCGCCCGTGTAGGCGAGGCCGATCGAAGGCTGCACGTTCACGCGGCCGAGGGGCCAGATGCCGCCGATTTCACCAGCCACGGACCAGGCCGAGGCGTCGTAGCCTGCGAGGGCCGTGAAGGGCGCACCCGGAACCGGCACTTGGATCGTGCGCACGGTCGACACATCGTGCCAAGCGTAGCTCGCCGAGCCGGCGCCGTAGAAGTTGCCGAAGCCGTAGTTGCCGTAGAAACCGACCTGCCAGGAGTCGAACTCAGCGTCGTCGCCCGGCGAGTCGAAGTCGACGTCCGTGTTTGAGTAGACAACCGCACCGCCGAGGGTGGCGTTGTTCCCGAGCGCGAAGTCCACGCCGCCGGCAAGACCGGTCGCATCGCCTTCGTAGCCAGGCGCCTCTACGTCGCCGTCGGTGTTGGTCCACTCGCCGAAGCCGCGGGCCCAGATCGAAGCGCCGCTGGCGCCGCGGTTCAGGCCGTTGCTGCCGCCGACGGAGGCGGTCGATGCGTCGTTGGCCATGATGGCGGCCGCCGAAGCGTAACGTTGGCTGCCGGCGTTGGCGAAGCGCGCGCCGTCAAGCGTGAGCAGCGTGCGGTCCGTTTGCTCGCCAACGATCGTGTTGAAGAGCATCGAGGCGTGCAGGATCGACTGCTGAACCTGAGCGTGCTCGGCGCCGCTGATCTCGTTGTACATGGCGAGAACTTCGGCCGGATCCGACGTGCCGAAGAGCGCGGCGAAGAGATCGTCGAACTCGTTGCCCACCGGGCCGTTGACCTGAACCCACTGGAAGATCTCTTCCAGCGTGTTGCCGACTGCCTGCTGGTTCTGGGTCTGGATGAGGCCCAGTTGGTTCAGCACGTCGCCGAAATCGACGCGGGTGATCTCAAGATCGACGTCGTTGGCGTTGTAGGTCGCCTCTGCCTGCCAGAACAACGAGGATGTCGTCTCGTTGGTGAAGGTATTGTTGATCGTGCCGGTGATGATGTCGTCGTAAACGTAGGTATCGGTCGTCGCCGAAGCAAAGGTCGACGGGTCGAGCACCGCCAGCAGCGTCGTGTTCGAGGTGCCGAGCGGGCCCGCCAGGAACGCATCGCCGCCCACATCGACCAGACCGTGGGTGCTTTCGTCGGTGGTCACGAAGAAGCCGAGCGTGCCGCCGGTGTTCACGGTGAGGTCGTTGTTCACCGTGATCGTCGAGAGGTCGCCCACGACCGCCGTGCCGCCGTTGATGTTGAAGGCATCGGCTTCGAAGTCGCCGGCGTACACACCACCGGTGCCGAAGGTGCCGACGCCGCTATTGACGTTCAGCTCAGCGAAGTCGGTGGCCGTGCCGCGCAGGTAGTTGAAGGTGCCGCCGACGTTGAAGATATCGTCGCCGTCGCCGTCCATGTCGCCATCGATCGCGCCGCCGTTGGCGTTGACGGTATCGACGAGAGCGTTGTCGAGATCGAGCGCAAGTTCGACCGTGCCGGTACCGTCAAGCGCCGAGTTGGCCTGAATGAGGCCCGCCGTCTGCGTGATCGTGTGACCGATGGTCGGATCGAGCAGGTCGGTGCCGTTGGCGGACGAAAGGTCGATGCCGACGTTCGTCGCGATGATCGAGCCGGAGTTGAAGATGCCGCCCTGGATGGCGCCGTCCACATAGATGCCATAGGACGGGTCGATCAGACCGGAGTTGGTCAGCGCGCCGGCGATCGTGGTCGAGGAGCCGACATAGATGCCGGTGCCAGTACCTTCCGCGATGATCGTGCCGCTGTTTGTCACGTCGCCGGTGTAGAGGGTGTGGTTCAGCGACAGGCCGTCATAGTCGTTAAACGCAAGGATCGTTCCAGAGTTGGTGACGTCGCCGTCGAACAGCGTGCCGCTCAGATAGACGCCCGTGTACCCAGAGACGCCGCCCGAGATCAGACCGTTATTGACGAAGTCGCCGTCCATGTTCGTGATGCTACCGTAGACGCCGTAGCCGGAGTTTGTGGCGCCCGTCGCGCCCAAGATTGTGCCGTCGTTGAGGATGTTCCCGGTCCAGTTCGTCACGCTAGAGATGTAGAGGCCCGTGCTGGTGTCGGTGCGAATGACGCCCGTTGAGGTGTTGTTGAAGCCGCCGGTGAAGTTGGTGGAGGAGATCGCAACACCCGAGGAGCCGCCGTCGATGAGGCCCGAGTTCGTGAACCCGCCCTCAAACGTGGTCGTCGAGATGGAGACAGCCGTGGAGTCCAACGCGGAGATCGTGCCCGAGTTGTTGATGCCGCCCGTGAACGTCGTGTTCGAGACATAGATGCCGTAG
>JAEUMM010000075.1 GCA_016792645.1 Alphaproteobacteria bacterium
TCCTTCGGGCCCGCTCCCTTCGTCAAGTCATCGCCGCTCGTCTTCGAGTCCAACAGGTCTTCGAACACGTCCTGCGTATCAAGACCCAGAAACGACGCCGCCTCGCCGCGCGAAGCGTCGCCGCCCACCAATCCCTTCGTATCGGTGATCCCTTCGGCCAGGATCACCGCGTGCGGCGGGATGTTCTGGTAGATCTCCTTGTAGAACGACGCCTCCGCGATATGCGCCGTGGCAATCAGGTAGACCGTCTTGTCGTCCTTGCGCATCAGCATTTCGCGCGCCTGGATCTCGCTCCAGGTGAAGCGCAGATAGCCCTCCGTCTGCCGCTCCGCCGTTGTGACCAGCGCCCACGCGCCGAGCCCCGCCAACCCCACCGGGATCAGCGCGACGACCACCAGCGAGGCGAACACGACTCGCACGAGCATGTATCTCTTGCGCGGCAGCAAATTCGCGTTCAGCAGCGCTTGCCCGGCGCGCAACTGCACGATCAGAAAGGCGACCGTCGCCAGGATCATCTGCAAGAACGCCAGGCCCAGCGACGCCGATCGGTCCACCGACGCCGCCACAAGGGGCGGCGCGCCGACCGCGAACCACAGGGCCGCCACGATCAACGGCACGAACACCATCTTCGGCAACTGCGGCACGAACGCGACGACAAACGCCATCAGAAGCGAATAAACGACGACCAACAGCGACAGCCAATTGCGCGCTTCGGTGAGCGGCGAGGCCCCGGTCGTCGCAAACCAGATCTCGTCGACCAGCGTCACGGCCGCCGACGCCGCAAACGCCAACAGGTAGACGTTGGCCACGAACGTGAAGAACACCAGCAGCGAACTGCGCCGTTCTTCCGTTTCGCCGAAGCTCCCCGTCGCCATCACCCGCCTCAAAACGTCGCACACACGGGCCGATCGACCCGCAGCACCGCTTCTTGGTCGAACGCACGCTTGTAGGCATCGATTATTCCGACGATCGCCTGATCCGCGTCGGCCGAGGCCGGGTGCAACCGCACAACGACTTTGCTCTTCTCCGAGATCGTCTTCTGCGTCGCCCCGTCGCGCCAGAATCCCGCGCCGTCGATCACGCTGAAGCCTTCCGGAAAGCGTGGGCTGACCTCGCGCGCCACGAACGCGTCCCAGTCACGCGCGCTGACCTGGCCACCCTTGGGCTTGCTCATGCCGAAGAAGATCTGCGTCTCGACCATCGGATCGCCCAAGGCGCACGCAGGCGCGGAAGCCTGCGGCGTCGCGCACGCGGCCAGACCCAGCACGAACGAAGCAGCAAGCCAACGCGTCATCAGTTGAGCTCGTTCTTGTGGAACACGCCGGCCTTCATGATCGCGCGCAGATGCTTACCCTGATCCTGAAACAGGCCGAGATCCTTCAGCGGATCGCCGTCGACGACGATGAGATCGGCATGCGCTCCCGCCTCGATCACGCCGAGCTTGCCCGTCTGCCGCACGACGTCGGCGCCCACCAGCGTCGCCTGCCGCACGATCTCGATCGGCTTCAGCACCTCGGAGCGCAAGAGAAACTCGCGCGACTGATCAACCTGCAACTGCCCAAGAAGGTCGCTGCCATATGCCACCGGCACCCCCGCACGCTTGCAGATTTCGAGCGACTTCAACCCGCCATCGATGACGATCTCGTTCTTGGCCAGCATGTCGGCCGAAAGACCCAAGGACCGTCCCCGCTCGCGCATCGCGTAGTAAGCGATCAAGTTCGCCACCATCAGCGACTTGCGTTCCGCCATCAGCTGCGCCGACGTGGCGTCGATCAGATTGCCGTGCTCGATTGTCCGCACGCCGTTGCGCACCGCGCGCGTGATCGCCTCCGGCGTATAGGCATGTGCGAGAACATAGCGGCCGAAATTATGCGCCTCTTCCGTTGCCGCAGCGATCTCGACTTCGGAGTACTGCAAGCTGTCCAACGGATCCCACGGCGAGGCGACGCCGCCCGAGACGAAAATCTTGATCTGATCCGCACCCTGACGCATCTGCTCGCGCACGGCCTTGCGCACCCCGTCCACGCCGTCCGCGGTCTCTAGCACGAAGGACAGCGCGTTGCAGCACTTGCACGGCTCGTCGCCCGCCGTGCGCCGCCGCGAATCCCCATGCCCGCCCGTCATCGAAATCGGCCGCCCGGAGATGAAGAGCCGCGGCCCCGCAATCACGCCGCTGTCGACCGCCTCCTTGATCCCCCAATCCGCGCCACCCGTATCGCGCACCGTGGTGAACCCGCGATCGAGCATCGCCTTGAGCAACACGGACGCCTTCGCCGCCATCAGCGTCAGCGGCATCGACTCCAACCGGTGCAGCCCCAGCTCCACGAGGTAAATATGCACATGACAGTCGATGAGTCCCGGCATCAGCGTGCGCCCGCCGCAATCGACGACCCGCGCGCCGGACGCCTTCACCGGCTTATCCGAAACCTCGCGGATTACCCCACCTTCGACCAGCACCTCATACCCCCGTCGCGCCTCATCCCAGCGCGGGTCGAGCAAAGAGGAATTTCGGTACAGGGTCGTGGCGGCGATCATATCGAACCCGGATCAATCATGGCCCACATCATCCGCGAGCCGCTCCGGCGCGGCAAGCGCAGCCGCGCTTCACCGCACGACAAATCGAGGCAAATCCGATGGTTAAGCCGCCTCTGCCTAGAGGTCGAAGCGGATACCAACCGTCAAAGTGCTGTCGTCGATTGCCGAGTCGGTCAACGTTTCGACGTAGCGATAGTTGGCCATCAGTTCCGCGGAGTCGCTGATATCCATGCTGAGGCCGATCTTGAATTGCGCCACGGCTTCGATCTCGCTGTCGCTGATCTGGAAGAGCCCGAAATTGTAGTCCACGGCGACGCGGTCCGCGCCGACCCCGACACCAATGTTGATCGAGATATCTTTGCTAAGCGGCGCCTCGTAGACAACACTCAGCAGCAGCGTCGTCTGATCGATGTCGATGCCGTCGTCCGAAGTCGAGCGATAACCCAGCTCCCCCTCGAGATTGAGGTGAGACCCTATGCCGGTGCCGACGGTGAGCAAGCCGGCAAGCCCGCCGCCATCGAATCCGGGGGATCCCCTGCCGCCGCCATCCATCTCGAGGCCCGCCTCGAGGCCCATGTACCAAGAGCGTTCACCCGCGCCGGCCGGCGCAGCCAAAGCCAGCGCGCCGACAAGTGATCCCATCACCAATGACTTACGCATGATCCCCCCGCCACAATCTGGCCCAACCAGATAAGTGCAGGCGCAACGTACCACAGTGATCGCGGCAGAAACATAAGTCGAAAATCAATCAAGTCGCGCGTGTTGGATCGAACACACGTGTCCGGGAAAGTGCCGTTTCGCACCGTCGCCGTTTACGCTATTCAATCTAAAATCCCCGACAGGTTGTTTATCGCGCGCCGTGATCAGACCGCCCAACCTTCCGCCGCCCTACGACCGCTTGCCCGCGCTCATCGCGCAGGGCGCGCCGCTGGAAGCGGCGAACGTTTTGCGCGGCGCCTTGTTTGCCAACATCCTGCGCTACGCCAAGACGTCGTCGCCGTTCTACGCCGGCCGCATCCCCGACACGCTGCTCCAACCGACGGCGACACAAGCGCTGTGGCGTACCGTCCGCACACTGACGAAGGAAGATCTCCGCGCGCACGACGAGCTGATCAAGATCGCCAAGCCCCCGCCTTTCGCCGGCGAGACGCGTTCGGCCTGGACATCCGGTTCCACCGGCACGCCGTTCAACTGCGACGTCAGCGCGCTCGCCGACTACATGAACGCCTTGGTGCTGGAGCGATGCTATGATTGGTGGAACATCGACGGCGCAAAAGACATCATGCACCTCGCCGTCGATCGCCAAGGCTATCAGGTCAGCCCCGACGTCCAGACGCAGCAAGGCTGGCGCCTCGGCGACGCGCGCGGCAAGTATCATCGCCTCACGGTCTCCACCGGTCTCGACGCGCAACTCGATCACATGCGCGCGCTGAGGCCTGCGTACCTCAAGACCGCCGCAGTGCATTTGGGCGCGCTCGCTCTGCGCGCGCGCGAACGCAACCTCGAGATCGCCTTCGACGCCGTCTTCGCCGGCGCCGCACCGCTCATGGCTGACGAGCGCCGCTTGGTGGAGCAGATCTTCGGCTGCCGGGTCGTGGACATCTACGGCACGGAGGAGATCGGCATCATCGCCGCCGACTGCCCCCGCTGCGGCGCGTATCACCCCGCAGTCGACGTGATGCAGTTCGAAGTGTTGCGCGACGACGGCGCACCTGCCCAAGCGGGCGAGATGGGCCGCGTCGTCGTCACGCCATACCTGAACTTCGCCATGCCCCTCATCCGTTACGAGACGGGCGACGTCGTCGAGGTGGGCGAGGGCGGCCATTGCCCGCATGGTGCGATCCGCCTCAACCGCATCGTCGGCCGCAGCAAAAACCTCTTCACGCAAAGCGACGGTCAGAAATTCCTGCCCTATGTCGCACTGGGCGAGGTCGCAAGCCTAGGCCCTGTCGCCCGCTTCCGTTTCGTGCAGACGAGCCTCACGACCATCGAATTCCGCTACAAGCTCTCAGGCCCCGGCGCGATCGACCTCAACCGCCTCGCCAAAGTGTCCCGCAAATACTTGGGCCCAGCCTTCACGGTAACCGCCGCGCCTATGCCGTCGTCCGACGACGACGCAGGCCGCAAGCATCTCGTCTTCGAGAGCTTGCTCTAGCCAAAGAAAAGGGGCGGAGCCTTTCGGCACCGCCCTCAAACGCAATTCTATGACGCGAAGATTAGTCGAGATCGATCGTCGCGCGGCGGTTCTGCGGCTCTTTCACGTTGTCGCCGGTCTTCACCAGCAACTCGCTCTCGCCGCGGCCCGAAGCGGTGATCGAACCGGCCGGCACGCCCTTCGACACCAGACCCGACTTCGCCGCATTCGCGCGGCAGTTCGACAGGCGGTTGTTGTAGGCGTCCGAGCCGACCGTATCCGTGTGGCCGACGATCTGAACGCTCGCCGAACCGTCCGACTTCGCGGCGTCCGCGGCTTCGCTCAGCACCTTGTCCGCTTCCGGCGTGATGTTGCACTTGTTAAAGCCGAAATAGATGATGAACTGCTTCGGCTCCGCAACCGGCTCGGGCGGAACGATGGGCGGCTGCGACACGACCGGCGCTTCGTCCTCATAGAGGTCGTAACGCAGGCCGACCGACACCGTGTGGTTCTCGACGTCGTCGAGGTCATAGGCGTCGATGTGATTGACGTGCTGCAGGTCGTAGCTCGGCTCGCTCACGTTCAGATAGCGATACGTCAGCGTCAGGTCGAGACGGTTGGTCACCGCATACGACAACCCCACGATGCCTTGATAGGCAAAGTTCAGATCGTCGTCGTCGCCGACATTGTTTTCTTCGAATTCGGAATGCACCGCGCCGGCGCCGATGCCGAACGTCAGGTCCAAACGCTCCGTCAGCGGAACGTCATAGAGAACGTTCGCCATCACCGAGAGCTGCTGAACTTCGCCGCTCCACTGGCTGGTGCCGAAGAACGTCGTCTTCGCATCCCAGTCGTTGCTGCGATAGCCGCCTTCGATTTCGAGGCGCCAGTTGTTGTCGAACGCATAGCCGACAGTCGCCAGAACGGCCCAGCCGGTGTCGAAATCGATATCGATGCCCGTCGTGCCGACGTTCGTGAACGAGCCGTAGAGAGCGTCGTTGTCGCCGCCCCAGTTCGCGCCGCCTTCGAGGCCGATGTACCAGCCGTTGTTGCGTGCTTCGGACTGCTGCGAGAGAGCTGCAAGCGAGACGGCCGCGACCGTTCCGAGCAGGATAGCTTTCAGTTTCATGAGAACCCCATTATTGAACCAGGACGCTGCGGAGGGGGCAGCGCCGCCCCAGTTGGCGCGTTTAGTTACCAGCGTGAACGCAGGGGTCAATGAGCAAAACGTAGATTCTGCCGAGAAATTTCGTCGCCTGACGCATGATGACGCAGGAATATAGTCAGCTGCGGCAAGTTGCTCGTTATGCGTGCAGGAATTGGCTCCTAGGGAGTACCCCCTAGGTATATCCGGGGCCTCGGAACACTCAACGTATCCGCGAAATCGCAGAAATACTCGCGAATCGCGATGTCAGGCGCCGTGCGGAAGCTTGGCCGTGCCGCCGGCCGCGGCAGGCAGGAATGTCCGGACGGCCGCAAAGCGGGGACAGGATAACTAGGCGGCCTTACTGACCTTCTCGCTCGTCGCGCGATCGGGAGATCCGGTGATCAGGCGCACGCCCCGCTGATACGTCAAATAGGACCACGCCCAACTCAACGCGACGATAAACCGGTTTCGGAATCCGATCAGAAAATAGACGTGCACGACCGACCACAGCAGCCACGCAAACAAGCCCTTGAATCGCGCCCATCCGAAATCGGCCACCGCCTTCGAGTGCCCGATCGTCGCCAAATTGCCGTAGTCGGAATAGCGGAAAGAGTGGGGCAGGGCGCGGCCGCGCACCTTCGCGTCGATCAAGTGCGCCACGTAGGCGCCCGCTTGTTTCGCCGCCGGCGCGACGCCGGGAAGCATCTTGCCGTCGGGTCCGTTGAACGCCGCCGTATCGCCGACGACGAAAACACTCTCATGACCCGGCACCGAGAAGTCGCTGCTCACAATAACACGCCCCGCGCGGTCGCAAGACGCGCCAAGCCATTCTCCCGCAGCCGATGCGCGAACGCCTGCGGCCCAAGTTACCGTCTTCGTCGGCAGCGCCGTTGCGCCGATCATGACATGATCGTCGGTAATATCGGTGACAGCTTGGCCGAGGCGCACCTCGACGCCCATTTTTTCGAGCGACGTTTTGGCCTCCTCCGACAATGACGCGGGAAAGCTGGGCAGCAGGCGCGGCCCGGCTTCGACCAAAACGATGCGCGAACTCTCCGGCATGATCGATCGGAAGTCGGCCACGATCGATCGCCGCGCCAACTCCGCGATCGCGCCCGCCATCTCGACGCCCGTCGGCCCGCCGCCGACGATGACGAAAGTCAAAAGCGCCTCGCGCCGCGCCGCATCCGTTTCGCCTTCCGCACGCTCGAACGCGAGAAGGATCTTCGAGCGCAGACGTGTTGCGTCGTCGACAGTCTTGATCCCGGGCGCCACCGCCTCCCATGCGTCCTTGCCGAAATAACTGTGCCGCGCGCCCGTCGCGATGAGCAGGTAGTCGAACGGAACGCTCGAGCCTCCTGCGGTGCGCACGCTGCGCCGCGCGCCGTCCACCCCGGTCACCTCGTCGAGCAAGACACGAGCGTTCGCCTGGCCGCGTAGAATGCTGCGAATGGGTTGGGCGATCTCGCCGGGCGACAGCGATGCGGTCGCTACCTGATAAAGCAGCGGCTGGAACAGGTGATAATTATAGCGGTCGATGATGGTCAACTCGACCGGCGAGCGCGCCAACGCCTTCGCCGCCGCGAGCCCGCCGAACCCCGCTCCCACGATGACAACACGGGCGACGGCGGATTTGCTCATGGGCGCGATACTCTCCTACGCGGATGGATATAGGAGCAGGCCGCCATGTGGGCCAAGCCGAATCTGTGGCTTCGATGCCGCGCGTTAACAGTCATGCCCGCCGCCAACATTGCGCCGAATCACCCGTTCCCGCATCCTTTGCAGGTGATTCTCTCAAGCCTCAAGAACAGGTGCGCACATGGCTAGTCCGACCGATTTCGCGCTCAAGCACGGCCTGGCGACGGCCGGCGCAATCCCTTCGACCATCGCGGCGAACTGGTATCTCGAAACGCTGAGTCCGGCCGGCATCGCGCTGATGTTCGTGCTGTTCCTGGCGCTCTTCAACATGGCGGCGGCCTTCATTCCGACCCGTCGCAAGACGACCGACTAACGCGACAACAAGAAGAAGAGGATTACGATGCGCGGATTCAAACCGGGCCTGATGTTGCTCGTCGGCAGCGTAGCGTTGCTCATCGCAAGCTGTTCGCCCGCACCGGAAAGCGGCTCATCGGCACCGGCATCGGACTCCGCAGCCGCACCTGAACCGACCGAAGTCGCAGAAGGGCCGTCCGCCGCCGCGCCGCCTCCAGCGGCAGTCGAAGCGCCGCCGCCTGCGATGTCCGCTGAGCCGGCCGCGCCGGTGCCGGTGGAAGACGACGGCGACGGCGGTCACGGCTATGACATCTCGCCCGGCGCCGGCGCACCCGACCCTGCAGGCGGCAGCGGCCCGCCACCCGACATGTCAGCCGGCAGCGGCGCACCGCCGCCGAACTACGGCCCGCCGATGCACGACCCGGCGCCGAGCGCGCCCAGCGCCATGCCGCCCGCCGCTGCCGGCGATCCGCCGCTCCGGGGACACAGTGGCGCGAAGGTGCTGAGCTACTACCAGCAATCGCGCACGCAAATCGACACGCAACGCGCCTTCGGCTTCGTCCTGATGCCGAAAGCGGCGGTGACGGCCGAAGACAAGCGCGCGCAAAAAGACTTCTGCACGACCGTCCTGGCGACGATGGATTTTATGACGCCGGGGGCCGTCTCAGCCTCCGCCCCGCGCGATGTGCTCGCCACCTATTGGCCCGTCGTCGGCTCGCGCGAGTCCTACGAGATCAAGCAAGCTTTCGCCGAACGCAACTGTGACGACCTCATCGCGTGGTACGACTACCGCCTCGCGCGCACGCTGGCTGCGAAGGCCGGCGTCGCCGAACTCTCCGGCCCGCTTCTCATCACGTGGCCGTCGTCCGGCGCTGAAGGCGAGGCGGCGCGCGATCCGCTAATCGTCGACTTTTCGAAAGCCGACCACGCGCGCGCTGCGAAGGCGCTGACCTACTGGTTCCGCCAAGTGAAGTCGCGCCCCGACCTCTGGACCAACCGCATTCGCGAAGGCACCATCCGCGCCGAACTCGCCGACGCCGTGAACGACACCGCCGGCGTCGTCCTCGCGGTGATGGCCGGCAAATGGGACTCACTCACTGTCGTGGCCTCGGCAAACGCATCGCCGCTCTAGATCTACACGGCCGCTTTTGTGAAGATTTGTTGACCATCAGTCCTTGTGGCATCCTCCAAAGAGTAAGCTTGGGGGGCTAGCAATGGACCAGAACGTCTTCTTCAAATGGGTTTGGCGTTTCAACGCCTTGGCTTTGGCGCTGGTCTTGCTCGCAGCCGCCGCAGCCCTAGCGATCCCTTTCCTGTCCTGGCGGGTGGCGCCTGCGATCGAAGCGGCGATCGATCCGACCCCGCCGACGCCGGAGCCGTCGATATATCAGTGGACTCTCCAACCGCCGCGCGACGAGCGTAGCGAGGGTATGCTCGCGTTGGAAATTCCAGCGCCGTATGAACGCGGCGGCTCATTCTCGAGCGGCCCGTCGATCAACAAAGTGGTGAACTACCTTTTCGTCGACACCAACACTGGGGCGACGCGTTGGCTCTTCCCGACGCACAAGCAAGTAATCACGGCCACGGACTATGTCACCGAGACCATGTCGCCTATGCCCGGCGTTCCTGCGCAGGGACCGGCGTCGGCCATCGTCTTCGACGTCGCCCCGGGCGACCCTGCCGCTTTCTCCTTCGGCAAGCCGGCGAAGTACGAAGTCTACGCCAGTAAGCCGGACGGCACCGGCCTGACGAAACTTCTGGGCGACCTGGACGAAGCGCCGATCTTCGTGCCGGTCGGAAAGGACAAGATCCTTATCCGCGCTCAGTCGAACGGCAAACAGACGGCGGCAAGCTTTTCGCTGACCGACTTCAAGCTGATCTCGCAAACCGACCTGTCTGCTCTGACGCCGAAATAGGTGGCACGCGATCGCGCGTGCGCCCGCTCGCCCACCCGGTTATAGTCGCGCCCGCGACGAACCCGAGAGTGCAATGCCCCGAGCCGAGTTACTGAAAACGCTTGCCGAGCTGGAGCGCAAAATCCTCTGGCTGGCGAGCTGGACGATCCACAACGCAAACCACCTGCGCGACAACGGCGACGGCTTGAAGGTCGGTGGCCACCAGGCCTCATCGGCATCGCTCGCGACCATCATGACCGCGCTCTACTTTCACGTCCTGCGCCCGCAAGACCGCGTCGCGGTGAAGCCCCACGCGAGCCCCAACTTCCACGCCATCCAATACCTGCTCGGCCACCAGACGCTCGACAAGCTGCAGAACTTCCGCGGCTACAAGGGCGCGCAAAGCTATCCGTCGCGCACGAAGGACGTCGACGATGTCGACTTCTCGACCGGCTCGGTGGGCCTCGGCGTCGCGCAAACACTGTTCTCGTCGCTCGTGCAGGACTACGTCCACGCGCATGGCTGGGCGAAGGACAAGCCGGAGGGCCGCATGGTCGCCCTCATCGGCGACGCGGAGATGGACGAAGGCAACATCTTCGAAGCCTTGCTCGAAGGTTGGAAACACGGCGTCCGCAACACCTGGTGGATCGTCGACTACAACCGCCAAAGCCTCGACGCCGTCATCCGCGAAGGTCTGTGGTCGCGCTTCGAAAGCATGTTCCGCAACTTCGGCTGGGACGTGGTGATCCTGAAATACGGCTCGCTCCTCGAAGCCGCGTTCAAAGAGCCCGGCGGCGAAAAGCTGCGCGACTGGATCGACGCGACGCCGAACCAACTCTATTCGGCGCTCACCTATCAAGGCGGCGCCGCCTGGCGCAAACGTCTGCTGGACGACATCGGCGACCAAGGCCCGGTGACGAAGCTGATCGAGAAACGCTCCGACGCCGAACTCGCAAAGTTGATGACGAACCTCGGCGGCCACGATGTCCCGCACTTGATCGAAGCCTTCGAGCGCATCGACCACGACCGCCCGACCTGCTTCATCGCCTACACGATCAAGGGCTACGGCCTGCCGTTGCAGGGACACAAAGACAATCACGCCGGCCTGATGACGCCGAACCAGATCCACGCGCTGCGCGAAGAGATGAAAGTCCGCGAAGGCCACGAGTGGGACAAGTTCGAAGGCCTCGCGCTGCCCGAAAAGAAGCTCACGGACTTCCTGCGCGAAGTTCCATTCGCAAGCCAAGGCCGTCGCCGCTTCACCGCCCCGCACATCGACGTGCCCGCCACGCTGAAGGTGCCGATCGCCGGCGAGATGTCGACCCAAGCCGGCTTCGGCAACCTGATGAACGAAATCGGCCGCGAGAAAACTGAACTAGCCGAACGCCTCGTCACCTGCTCGCCGGACGTCACCGTGTCGACGAACCTGGGCGCCTGGGTCAACCGCCGCGGCCTCTTCGCCCGCGAAACGATGGCTGACACGTTCAAGAAGGAACGCATCCCCTCGACGTTCAATTGGGAATTCGGCCCGAAGGGTCAACACATCGAACTCGGCATCGCCGAGATGAATCTCTTCATCCTGCTCTCGGCCCTCGGCCTCTCGCACACCATCAACGGCGAGCGCCTGATCCCGGTCGGCACGCTCTACGATCCCTTCATCGCCCGCGGCCTCGATGCGCTGAACTACGCCTGCTACCAAGACGCACGCTTCATCGTCGTCGCCACCCCGTCCGGCATCACGCTGGCGGGCGAGGGCGGCGCACACCAATCAATCGCCCAACCGCTCATCGGTATGTCGCAAGACGGTCTCTGCGCGTTTGAGCCTGCCTACGTGGACGAACTCGCGGTGATGCTGCGCTTCGCGATGGACTACATCCAGCGTGATGGCGAGGGCGATGCGGACGAACGCACCTGGCTGCGCGATCAAACAGGCGGCTCGGTCTACCTCCGCCTTTCGACGCGTCCGATCGAACAGCCGAAGCGCGAGATGACTGAAGACACCGCCCAAGGCGTCATCGATGGCGCCTACTGGCTCCGCAAGCCCGGCGCCAACGCCCAAGTCGTTGTCGCCTATATGGGCGCAATCGCGCCGGAAGCGATCGAAGCAGTAGGCCTCATGGCCGAAGACCGCCGCGACGTGGGCCTACTCGCCGTCACCTCCGCCGACCGCCTCAACGCCGGCTGGACGGCAGCCCAGCGTGCGCGCGAACGCGGCCTGATCGGGGCTCGCTCGCACATCGAGCGCGTGTTGGGCGAAATCCCATCCGATTGCGCACTGGTCACGGTCCTCGACGGCCATCCGGCAACCTTAGCTTGGCTGGGCAGTGTTCACGGTCACCGCGTTCGCGCACTCGGTGTCGAACATTTCGGCCAGACCGGCTCGCTCGCGGAACTCTACAAGCACTACGGCATTGACGCGAACGCCATCATCCGCGCCGCGCAAGCCATTGCACCCGGTCGTCCGATCCGGCATCTGCGTGTGGCGAACTGAGCTTCAGACCTAAAGGAGACCCAAGATGCGCAACATTCTCGTCTCGTCGATCGCGGCGCTGCCGCTTCTCGCCTGCTGCTCCGGCATGTCGGTCGGCGTCGGCGTAGGCGGTGGATCCGGCAACGTCGGCGTCGGCGGATCGGCCACCGTCGACGTCGGCGGCGGCGACGAAGGCCAGCGCACCACCGGCAGCCAACTCACCGTCACCATGTACAAAATCGACGCCAAAGGCATCGGTCCCGAAATTGGCACGCTGATGTTCCAGCAAACGCGCAAAGGTCTGCGCATCGAGGCGGCACTCGGCGGCCTGGCGCCGGGCGAACACGGCTTCCACATTCACGAAAAGCCCAACTGCGGCCCCGGCGAAAAGGACGGTAAGATGCAAGCGGGCCTCGCCGCCGGCAACCACTACGACCCGCACGCGACCGGCAAACATATGGGCCCCGACGGCGCCGGTCACCGCGGCGATCTCCCGGTGCTGAAGGTGGACGCTGAAGGCAACGCCACCGAAACGATGTTCGTCCTGCGTCTCGGCATCGACGACATCCGCGGCCATGCGCTCATGATCCACGAAGGCGGTGACAACTACGCGGACCAACCAAAGCCTCTGGGCGGCGGTGGCGCCCGCATCGCTTGCGGCACGGTGAGCTGAGCATGGCCAGACTGAGAGTCTACGGTTACGCCCGCTCGCGCACGCTGCGCACGCTCTGGATGCTCGAGGAACTCGGCCTTCCCTACGATCACGTCGATCTGTCGTCGCAGAACGACGGCACGCGCTCGCCGGATTTCCTGAAGATCAACCCGGCCGGTCACATCCCGGCCATCGACGACGACGGCTTCAAACTGTCGGAGTCGATGGCGATCAACCTCTATCTCGCAAAGAAGCACGGCAAGCTTCAGCCCCCGACCGCGCAAGGCGAAGCCAAGGCAATGCAGTGGAGCTTCTGGGCCGCGCACGAAGTCGATCGCCAGGTCGTGCAATGGATCGTCAACACCGCGATTCTGCCGATCGAACAGCGCTCGACGAGACTCGCTTTCGCTGCGCGCGAGGAAATCGAATGGCCCCTGCAGGTCTTGAACGGCGAACTCGGCAAGCAGCAATACCTCGCCGACCCAAACACCTTCACCGTCGCTGACCTGAACGTCGCCGCCGTCCTTTACCGTCTGTTGTTCGTGGACCTCGCCGGCAAGCCGAATCTCGAACGCTGGCTCAACGCCTGCTGGGAACGTCCGGCTGCGAAGCGCGCCCGCGCCATGCGGGAGTAGGGCGATAACCTCGCAGGTAATTGAACGTATGCGCCCGGCGCCGTAAGCCGGGCGTCATACGCCATTCGAGGACAACCCATGTTCACCGCCGAACAACTGAACGACCACCCGCTGCCTTTCGCCAAACTGATGGGCGTGCGCTTCGTGACCGTCTCAAAGGACGAGGTCGTTGTCGAACTCGAGGTCCGCCCCGATCTCTGCACCGCCCCGATGCCCATCCTCCACGGCGGCGCGGCCATGGCGCTCGCCGACACCGCTGGCGCGGTCGCCACCGTCTTGAACCTGCCCGAAGGCGCGAAGGGCACGACGACGATCGAAAGCAAAACCAACTTCATCGCCGCCGCGCAGTCGGGCACTATCGTTCGCGGCACAACGACCCCCGTTCATCGCGGCGGCAAGACACAAGTCTGGCAAACCCGCATCACCCGCCCGGACGGCAAACTTGTCGCCGTCGTGACGCAAACGCAGTTGGTGCTCTAAGGCGCATGCAAACGAACCGCTCGATGCCCGCCACGACAGTGATCCCGGAACTCGGCTATCCGGATGTGACCGCTGCGGCGGATTGGCTGAGCCGCGCGTTCGCCACCTCGGCCGAACTCTAGGCATTCGTTGCTGAATTCTTCAACATGGCCCGCCTAAGCTCCACCTGATCAACGGCGGGGCACATTGGTGACGACCGTCGAATCCTCGAAATGCCAAGATCCCGGAACTCTTGGGGTGGACGACGGGATTCGCCGGCGGCCTCCCGGCCCTCGCTCTGGCGAAGACGCTCCTGCTCGTGCTGACAAGCGTGGCGCTCGGCGGCTCCACTGACGTGCTCCGCTGGCTCAGCCACGCTCTCGGATCGACGGTCTTCAGCATCGCCGTCTAGTGCGCGGCGATGAAGTCTTCCGTGTCCTTGAGAACGCTCGCGCGCCACCGCCAGCCCCAAAGATACGCCGCGAAAATCTCGAAATGTCCGATGCGCGGGTAGATCTTTGTGTCCGCCTTCGACCCCGCGCCCTCAAGCGCGCTCGCGAGATAGACGCTTGCATGGCTGCCGACGACGCGATCGCGCGAACCGTGCAGCAACAGCATCGGCGGCGCACCGGGGCGCACCAGCTTGATCGGCCGCGCGCCGTGTGGCGTCTCGCGCGAAGAGGCGAAGATATCCTTGATGCCTTTCCACTTCAGCGGATCGATCGTGTAAGGCCCGGCAAGCCCGATCACACCCTTGATCGCCGAGGTCGCAAGCCCGTGCGCATTCAGATACTTCGGATCAAGCGCAAGCAGCGCCGCGATATGCGCGCCGGCCGAATGCCCCATCACGAACAGCCGCGATGAGTTCCCGCCAAGCTCGGCGGCGTGATCGTGCATCCACTTGAACGCCCGCGCGCCATCCTCCACGAACGCAGGGAAGGTCGCATGCGGATAGAGATGATAGTCGGGTACGACGACAGTATAACCGCGCGACGCCATCATCCGTCCGAACAGCCGATAGTACCAACGCGCCCCCGACACCCAGCCGCC
This sequence comes from Alphaproteobacteria bacterium, assembly GCA_016792645.1. Lineage (GTDB taxonomy): Bacteria > Pseudomonadota > Alphaproteobacteria > Micropepsales > Micropepsaceae > SZUA-430. The sequence goes on from JAEUMM010000075.1 coordinate 14,970, forward strand.
ACCGTAGAGATAAAGAATCGTCGCCTTCACCTCACCGTCCTTCGGGCGATAGATGTCGAGCTTCTGCCGCGGCTTGGGCCCATAGGGCACATGCCGCGAACCGACACCTGTCCGGAACGCGTGGATGTTCGTGTCGCCAACGGTGTCTTGTGCAGTTGGATAGGTGCTGACGTTGTCCATGGTCGCGATAGAGACCTTTATCGAGCGGCGGTCGTCAAGCCGATGTGACTGCGCCGCAGGGAACCGCCAAGAAATATGGGTGTCCCAGGCCGAAAATAAATGGGGTCAGGCCGGGCGCGGCCATGGCACGCGCCCAGAGGTTGAAGCGGCGTTCAGTTCAACGGCGTCGAGAACGTCAGCAGCAGCGCATGACCGCCGCCCTTTTCACGCCCCGCCGCGTCGCGCTCGCTGCCGTTGAGGTCATAGCGATACTCAAGCTTCAGCTTCGCGTCGTCGCGGTTCAATTCCTCCTGCGCGAAGGTCGACAGATCGACGCTGAGCTGCAGCTGTCGCGTCTTCGAGCGTGCCGCCAGATTGTCGTCGATGATCTGCGACTGCGCGTCCGCCGCGCCCAGCCGCAGCTCGACCGTCGGCCCGCCGTCCGGCGCATAGGCGATCGACACGTGCGGTGCGATCTCGCTGTCGTTGTTGCGGACGCCCAGACTGGTGTCGTCGGTCTCGATCATCGAAAGACCGGCGCCGAATTTCCAGTTGCCGCGGCGGATCTTGTGCGACACGTCGATGAACCGGTCGCGCGAGCGCGCCAGAGGAATGCTGTCTTCCCCGTCCGGCGTATAGATGTCGGTCTTGATGCGGCGTTCCCAAACGCTCGCCGTCGTCTCGCCAAAATTCGTCTCCCACGTCAGCGCAATGTTCGCCGTATCGACGCGATCGCGCGGCCCCGGCAGAAGTTCGGCGCGCACGATGTCGCCGCGCTCGAACGCCGCGAACACCGACGTCGGCAGGAACGGCCGAATAGGATCGATCGCATCGGCGACCGCAGGCGGAATGACATCGGCGACCATGACGTCGGCGGTCACGCCGGCATACGCGCTGCGCTTCAACCACTGACCGCCCTGGGTCAGATTGAACTCCATGCCTTCCTTGCGATAGACGGAAATCTCCGACGACGCATAGCCGACGGTCACGCCCTGCCGCTTCAAATTCTCGGCGCGCGTGACGAAGTCTTGATAGTCGACCTTCACGCTCGTCTCGCCGAATTCAAGCCGCGACGACATCGTCGACCACGACCCTGGAAGGACCAAGCGGCCCGTCGGCAATTCGCTGAACGCCGTCGCAAACCCTTCCGTCGTCTCGCCGATCTCGCCGTCGACCAGAAGGCGCAAATTCTCGGTGTCGATCACTTTCGCCGCAAAGCGCGTGCGGCGCGACGTATCGCTGAGGCGCATCGGCCGGTCGGCTTCGCGCAGCTGCGGGTCGCGGAAGTCGCGCGTGTCGGTCTCGTCGACCGTCTTGGCGAAGTCGGAGCTGACCGCGACGCGCCCGTTGAACATCGTGGCGTCCACGCCGACGCTTTCCGTCGCAACGCCGCCGTTCGAGAAGTTCGCGCCGTTCGCCAGCCGGTCGACTTTCACGCCGACCGCAGGCTCAAGATCGAACGATCCGCTGCGCAGCTTCAACGTAACCGGCGCGTCATAGGGTGTGTTTTCAGCGAAGGGCAGGGGAACATCTTCACCTGTGTCCGCGTCGCTGGTATCGAGCGACAGCAGATTGACCGTCTGTTGCGCGAACACCTTCGCGCGCAGCCTGTTGACCTGCTCCGTCGCCGCCGTCTTCTCGACCCCCAAAGAGGTCGCCAGCGTCGTGGGCATTAGCCAGAAGGGTTGTATCGGTTCGGCACTCGCGACGTCGGCGCAGACGACCGCACTGCCGGCCAACAGCAGGGTCCGTAAACCCTTGGGTGCAATCTTCGATGAAAAACGGTGTTCCATGGCGATCCCTTGCTCCGCAAGTTCCGCGCCACAGCCGGTTAACCGTCATCGGCGCGCGAAAGAAACCACGCCGCAGCATTTGCCGCGTCGTTCAGGCCTTTCCGTCTTTGCAGACAGCAATGGATTGCTTGGGCCACCGCCCCTCGGCGTAACACTCACGCCAACGCCCCGTACGCATACTCGCCCTCCCTAGGCGACAGTCGCGATCGGTTCTGCACTTTCTACGTCAAGTGGAGAATCACGCGACTGTGATTCTGATTACGAGCGTAATCTCACTTTCGAGTTAGTCCAGAGGGGTCACAAAATAATTCCGCATGCGGATCAATTTGATCGCGATGCAGTCGGCGGCGCCATCGCGCGTTGTTACCGGATGTTTCAGCGTGCAAGCGCGCTCGTAATGGTTACGCACAAAGTGCGCGCCGCTCGCGCTCGCCGGACTCATCAGCGCGTGAGTTAACGCTGAATGCAAATTCCCAGTCGTATGTTTTGACCGCGCCACGTGTTTTCGCATCGCACCGCATGCGCAGCGCGCATCAAGTGATCCGGCACGCCGGCTGCCGCGTAGCCAAAGCGAAGGGCAGGGGAAGAAGGCAAACGCGGCGAGCGGCTGCTCTCAAGGGGAACCAACGAGTCCCATGGTGAGTTGGGCTGTTGCGAGCGAGACGCATATGACCCTGCCGCCGGTAACAGATGCCTTTTATGGCGTAATGCCATATTGCGCCGCAAAAGAGGGCGTTCTCCGTAAAAGAATAAGGCGTGATGGAAAAATACGCACAGCTCGGCGAGACATTGGCCCGCATCACAGCGGCCTGGTCCCTGCCGTCGCTATGGTCGACCGTTAAGGACTACACCGGCCGCTTCGGATTCACCCACATGGTCGTGGTTGACGCCGCGCGCATCGTCGCCGGCATTCGCGACGCGGTCTTATACAGCGACGCCCCGCTTGATCTCCTGAAGGCGATCGACCGCGAGCTTGTCTACGAAGACCACCCCCTGGTCCGCCACGCTCTCCAGTCGCAGATCCCCTTTCTGATCTCCGACCTAACCAAGACCGCCACCCACCAGGGCGAGCGTTGGACCGAACTGCTGGCCGATGTGGTGAAGCGGGGCGAGGGGTTGGTTATTCCGGTGTGGCGCGGCGACGAACCGCTCGCGGGCTTCAACTTGGCGGGCGAAGCCCCGGACACGTCCGGCCTGACGAGAGCCTTCCTTCAAGTGGTTGGACACGCCGCCATAGAGCGCGCGCTGGAGCTGCGGCAAGGGAAGGGCGCCTCGGCCGGCATGACCCTCACGGTGCGCGAGACCCAATGCCTGCGCTATGTCGCGATCGGTCACTCGGACATCGAAATCGGCAAAATGCTGGGTATCAGCCCGCGGACCGTCCGCTTTCACGTCGACAGCGCCAAGAGCAAATTGGGCGTCTCAACCCGGGTCCAAGCCATTGCCAAGGCCCTGCGCGAGCGGATCATCGCCGTCTAGCCGGGCCGCTGAGGCGCGCCGGCACCAGCCAACCCTATGCCGGCCGTGCTAAACCACCCGCGCGGGTGGGGTTAGGGGACCACGCGCGAGGGGGGAACGTGCGCCGCTGGCTGTGGCCATACGCAATCTTGGCTGTCTTGCTGTCGCTGCTGGGGCTGGCTGGACTTGGCGTCGTGCTGTTCGGCGAGGGACCGGGCGCGGCGAGCGCCCAATTCGCCACCGCCGACGCCGCTGTGATCGAGCCGATGACGCGCTTCCTGATTTCGATGCTGGAGATGATCTCCCCCATCGATCTGCCAGCCTGGTTCAAACAAGCCTATGCCATCCTGGTGATGATCGCGCTGGTCGGCATCATCCTCGCTTTGGGTGTCGGCCTGCTCCTGCTGCCGATCTTCTACGCCCTCTACCGCGGTAGAGAGTCCGATTAACCCAGCGTGTGCCCGATCCAAATGATCCGCCCCAGCGCTTCCAGCGCCGCAGGGTCCAAATCTTCGTATGGCTTATAGCGCGCGTTGTCCGAACTGATGGTCACGCGCCGTGTCGCGGGGTGCATCGTCACTCGGCGCACCATCAGCGTATCGTCCAGCCGAAGGACATAGATCCCCTCGCGCCGCAGATTTGCCTGCGCCGTGTCGACGAGCGCCAGATCGCCGTTCGACAGCGTGGGCTCCATCGCATCGCCCGACATCTGCACGACCGCAAGCTGGGACACGGGCGTACCCGTCAGCCCCTTGAGCCAGAGACCGCGGAACATGGTGAAGCTGACGGCTTTGTCGATATCGCTCAGCGGGTCTGGCCCCGCGCCCGCCCGCACGTCGAAGACGGGAATGCGCTCATAGTTCGCGATCTCGATCCCGCTCTCCATGGCGTCCGACCTCACTTGCCGTCGCGCCCGCGTGGGCTCGCGCATCCGCCCCTCGCCGGTCTCGAGCCACAACGAATCCTGACCCAAAGCGCGCGCGAACTTGGCGGTGTGCTTTGTCCCTTTCGCGCGGCCGGACTCAAGTTCCATGACCGCCTGTTGGCTCACGCCCACAGCCTTGGCGAGGGCCACCTGCGTCAGGCCTAGAACCTCGCGCGCCTTCTTGATCCGCGTACCCACGCCCGACATCGAACACGTCCCCTCTCAGATGAGGTCGCCGCGACTCCAAGTGTAACAGGGACGTGCCCGCGGCGGGCCAACCGTCTGTGCGCCGCATTTTGGTCGATTTCCTGCCACGGCCGCCTGCAAGGCTCTGGGCCTCCGCACGCTTTGGTGACCATGTCGCCCTTGCGCCGCGTTGACGGTTGGGGCCTTTTTGCGGACTTGGGTGGGGCGCAGATGCCGTGACGTGTAATTCCGGCAGTATTCTTGGCTGCACGATCGCAAGCTTCCCATGGATCATTGGGGGGCTGGCGGCGCTCGTGCTGCTGCTCCTCGCGCTTCGGTTCGCACTGTCGATGCGCGACCGCTGGCGCAACAAGCCCGCCGCACCCAACGATCGGCCGCCGCCCCGGGAAGTCGCACCCGGCAGCCCGCTCCAGCCGCCGCCAACCGAAACCCAGCCAAAGCCAGCCGCGCCGAAACCAAGCGCGCCCGCGAAACCGGCGCCGCTGCAGCTTGCCTTGTCCGATCCGCCCAATCTGACCCTCGCCGACTTCCAGAACGACAACAACGTCCAGGGCGACTTCGGCGAGGTGATGACCGCCGTCGCGCTCAGCGCCCAAGGATGGAAGCAACTGCCCTCGAAGCTGCAGGACCGCCGCGGCATCGACGGCCTGTTTGCGCGCGAGGTCCGCGGCGGCGGAGGCTACGAGTGCCTGGCGATCGAAACGAAGACGAACAGCGGCAACTACGACCCCGCGCAGATGAGCGACGCCAAACTCGCCGCCGACATCACCGGACTGTACGAAGTAGGCGCCCTCAGCAAAGCGAACACCGACGAGCTTCTGCGCGCTCTTGGCCAGGGTCCGTCGTTCTTCCGCAAGGAACTATGGCGGCACGATCTCACGAACGGCATGACGACGATCACCGAACTTGGTCGCAAGGGTGAAAAGGGCCGCTCGGTCACGCGCTCCAACGCGCGCCTGATGGCCGCGCTCCACATGTCGCTCAAGCGCTTCGACCGCCGCTCCGTCTATCTCGGCCGCCCACCGGTCGACGACGAGGCCTAGCGTTTCCGCACCGCCGAGAGCCCGCCGAAATCACTTGGCGGCAATGGCGCCGATAACGTCGAAATCGCCGGCCATGACGGCGTCGAACTTGCCCGACCGCCACGCCTTCTTCCCGTCGCGCACCAGCGGCGAAGCGCCGCCGCGATACCGCCGCACGACAGTGTTCGAAGCAGCCGCCCGCTCGATCGTCGCGCGTAGCGTCTTCGCCGCACTCGATGCCGGCAGGTCGCCGAGCGGCGCGGGCGCGACGCGAACGCGCGCAATCACGCGCGAACTCTCATCGTCGTCGCTCGCTTCAAGCACGTGCAGTCCGGCCTCTTCCGCAAGCAGCCGGAACGCACCGAAACCCGACACCGTCAGCACGACATCGTTGCCCATCGCGTAATCGTCGATCTGCATCCCGCGCTTGGCCGCCCACCCGCGATACATCTTCAGAACCTGTGCGCACCAAGCCCGCGCGGCCTGTGCGTCAGCCGATCCCTCGAGCGCGGGCTCGATCGAAAGCACGGTCTCGATCGGCGCATCGTTCAAAGCGTCCTCAACGCCCATGCCCGTGACGAAGATCTGCCGCGCCAGCCGGCCCATCACTTCGCTCGAAAGCCCGCGCGCATCGCGCGACTTGTCCAGCCGCTCGCGCAACGATTCGACCGTCTGCATCGCCGCCTTTACGCGGTCCATCAACGCATAGCGCGCAAGAACGCCATGCCGGTCCGCGCGCGACCAAAAACTAGCATCCCCCATCTGCCCGCCAAGCTGCGCCGCCAACGTCGTCCACGCCTCGCCGTCGAGCCGCTCGGCAAGCGCTTTGTACTCGCTCTCAAGCACGGAGCGCTCGGCAGCCGAACCCTGGCTGT
>JAEUMM010000083.1 GCA_016792645.1 Alphaproteobacteria bacterium
ACGGTCTTGCTGCTCATGTCGCCGATGCGGAACACGTCTTTGCGCGCCCACTTCTCCCACGGCGGCGGCGGCTGGCCGTCGCGCGCGAGGATGATGCCTTCCTCGAAGTGAATATGGACCGGGTGCGACCAGCCGCCGCCACTTTCGAGGCGCCAAATCTCGACTGCGCCCAGCTTCGGCGCGGCGGACGTGCGATGCGGATCCATGCCGTAGCCTTGGCCGCCGTCCGTCTTGATCGTCCACGGCGCTTCGTCGGTGCCGTTGCTGCGTCCGAATTCGAAGGTCCGCTTCTTCGCGTTCGCGAGCTCGGCGCTCGTGAAGGTCGGCCGCGGGATCATCTTCTTCTTGCCCTCGACGTAATCCGCCGGGTTCATGCTCTTGTCCGTGCCCGTGTATTTCACGACGCGGAATTCCATGAACTTGCCGACGCCCGGGTCACCGACATAGGTGCCCTTCGCAACGTTGGCGATCGGAATCTCCTGCTTCGGGCCCTTGCCGTCGTCGTGCTCAAGCAGGTTGTACATATAGATACGCGTGCCGGGCGCGAATTGCTTGAAGTCGACGACGATGTCGAAGCGTTCAGCAATGCCCATCTGCGGCAGGTCTTGCGATGCCGCGTTCGGGAACGCGACGGCGTGTTCCATGATGTTGCCGTCGTTGCCCACCAGGTAATAAGGAACGCGTTGGCCGGTTGACGTTGCGATCGCGAGCTTGAAGTAGCGCGAGACGCTGGCGTTCAAGATGCGGAAGCGATAGCGGCGGGCGCGAACGTCCAGGTACGGCTTATACGTCCAGTTGACCAGAATTTGGTCGCCCAGGAAGCCGTCGGTGTTGAAGATGTTGAAGAAGAGCTGACCGTTCTTGTCCCACGCCTTGTCGGCGATCATCAGGTTCACGTCATAGTCGCGGTTGCCCCAGTCGAGCGCCGTGCCGCTGGGCAAGCAGAGATTGACGTTATTCGCGTTCTCGTAATTGCACTGGAAGCCTTCTTTACCGCGATCGAGGGCGCTGTAGAGGTTCGCCATCGCGGCGTTGCCTTTGTAGACGTTCTGCGCCGTGTAATCGAGCATGTGGTCGTGGAACCAATGCGTGCTCATCGTCTCGCGATAGTCGCCGCGGATGAGCGTGGTTCCGCCATTGCCGTTGGGCGTTCCGGCGCGCTTGTCGGTTGCCGTCGTGTTGATGGAGTCGTAGCCGGCCAGAACCATCGGCCAGCGATAGTCGTAGTACTGACCCGGGAAGAAGAACGACGCGGTGTAGCCGTCGCTTTCCGCCGGATGGTGACCGTTGTGATAATGCGTCGAGATCGTGTTCTTGCCGAAACCCATGTTCGCCGTGCCGTCGATCGGCAGCGCGTTGTAGTGACGGAAGATCAGACCTTCGCCATAGCGAGCCATCAGAAGTTTCGGCGGCATGGTGCCGTCGAACGTCCAGACTGCCTTCGGATCCTGTACCGGCATCTTCGGGTGGAAGCGCACCTGCATATTCTTGGTCGTGCCGCCCCGGTAGTAGAGGCCGGTCGGTCCGAACTCGCCGTACAGATACTTGTGGCGCTGCATCGTATCGCGCAGACCGCCGTTGAGGCGCGCAGGCGCTTGCGCGCTTTGGAAGTACGCGCTGGGTTTGAAATCATTCCAACGCTGGTGCGCGAACCACTCGCCGCTGGGGCGGCCTTCGGCATGCGTCTGCGCCATCTGACGAACGCAGGTGTTGACCTGCTCGGCCCACGCGTTCGGTTCGTCTTGGTAGGACGCGCGGCGCGGATTCGGATAGATCGCCTGACCGATATACTGATCGAGCAGCGTTCCGTTCGCGCTGGCATTGCACGCGAGCGCCGGCGGCATGTGAATGCATGTGGTGCATTCGCTGGTCGGCAGCGGCTTAGTACCGAATTCCTCGAACATCAACATCGGTTCGGTGAAGGGCGCGGCGCCGAATGTCGGGCTGCGCGGCGCGCCGGTCGGGATGTCGAAGTCCTTCGCGTTCACAGAGACGGAAAGCGCACCTAGTGCGACTGCCGCCAACAACAAACGACTGCCCGCAAAACCCCGAATGCCGCTCATATGTCCCCGCCGAACCGTGGTGCGCCACCCCCTGGCAACACCGCTAGGTTCCCCTTAAAAAACTCTTTCGATTCATACGGAATAAATTCCGAATCCGCGAAAACATTCCAGAAAACTGCCTAATTTCCGTGTTTGAGTGTGGCCTCGGCGACATAGCGACGGTAACCAACCGAGGCTGTGGAATAAATTCTTAGGCGCCTCTCGGCCGGCGCGTAACCTTAACTTCTCCGACCTTCGCCCTTGCCCATCCTCTGCTTAGAGGAGAGCCGCACTTCATGAGCGGCGGGCTCGTGCCGTTTCGCACGGTCACTCTGTCACCGAAATGAATGCCGGCGCCTTTGGCGCGGCCCATGCACCCGTCGCTATCGACAGCGGAGAGGACTCCCTCCCCGCACGAGGATCGCAGGCATGACGGGCGCAAAACCTCGCCTTTTCTCGTCGTTTGTGACGGCAGGCACACGCGCGAAGTCGCGCCGTATTGGGACACCAGCCCGGCCGAGTGTTCCAAACCGGGACAAGGGAGGCCGCCCATGAGCCAAGGCCGGATGAGCGCGATCGGCCGATCGCTGCACCGCTCGCGCAAGGTCTTCTTGAGCGTCGGCATCTTCAGCCTATTCATTAACCTGACGATGCTGAACGGGCCGCTGTTCATGCTTCAGGTCTATGACAGGGTGCTCTCCTCGCAGAGCAAAGAGACCCTCGTCTTCCTTACCCTGCTGGCCGCGGGCGTCCTCATTTTCCAGTCCCTGATGGAGGTCGTTCGATCCAATCTGCTGATCCGCGCCGGCGCGCAACTGGACAGCGAGCTGCAAAGCCAGACGTTCGGTTTGTCTTTCGACGGCAAGACGGCCGAGCACCAGACGTCGTCCGCGCAGGGTCTGCGTGACCTGGATGCGCTGCGCGGATTCCTGTCCGGGTCGGGGCTCATCGCGCTGTTCGACGCGCCGTGGACGCCGATCTTTCTGTTCATCGTCTTCGTCATTCACCCGGCATTGGGCGTGCTGGCGCTGGCCGGCGCCGCCGTCATTCTCCTGCTGGCCTATCTGAGCGAGATCGCCACGCGGAGCGCCCTTAGAGAGGCGGCGACGGCGCATCGCGATTCCGAGTACTTCGTCGGGACGCTGCAGAACAACGCCGAGTCGGCACGCTCGATGGGCATGGTGCGCAACCTTCAGGCGCGCTGGCAGGAGCACCACGAAGCCAGTCTCGCCTGGCAAGCGCTGGCGAGCGATCGCGGCGCGCAGCTCAACGCGGCGGCGAAGTTCGCGCGCCAAATGCTGCAGATTCTTGCGCTCGCGCTTGGCGCCTATCTCGCGCTTGAGAACCAAATTTCAGCCGGCGCGATCGTGGCGTCGTCGATCATCATGGGTCGGGCGCTTGCGCCGATCGAGGCGACGATCGGGCAATGGAAGGCCTTTGTGCAGGCGCGTCACGCCTACGCGCGGCTCAACGACGCGCTGCGATCGGAGGCTGACGCCGCGCCGCAAACCGAACTGCCGCCGCCGATGGGGGCGTACAAACTTGAAGACGTTTTCGTACGTTACGAGGGCGTGAAGGAGCCGGTGCTGAAGGGCATTTCGCTCGAACTCGCGCCAGGCGAGGCGTTCGGCGTCATTGGGCCGACGGGATCGGGCAAGTCTACTCTGGCGCGCCTCATGATCGGCGCGATGAAGCCGACTGCGGGCAGCGTGCGCCTCGACGGCGTTGAGCTATCGGATTGGGTGACACGCGAGGTCGGCTCGCATATCGGCTATCTGGCGCAGGACATCGAGCTGCTGGACGGCACGGTGGCCGAAAACATCTCGCGCTATGGCGAGCACAATTCGGCGGCCATTGTCGAAGCGGCCAAGATCGCCGGCGCGCATGAATTCATTCTCACGCTGCCGAACGGTTACGACACCGTCATCGGCGACCGCGGCAAGCTGCTCTCGGGCGGTCAACGCCAACGCGTCGGCTTGGCGCGCGCGGTGTACGGCGGCTGCAAGGTCGTCGTGCTCGACGAGCCGAACGCCAATCTCGACGCCATCGGCGAGGCCGATCTGCGCCGCGCGATCGAGACGCTGAAGAAGCAAGGGCGCACCGTCGTCGTCGTTACGCATCGCCCCGGTGTTCTGCCGGCGGTCGACCGGCTTGCCGTCATGCAAGCCGGGCAGATCGCCTCCGTCGGCCCGCGCGACGAGGTGCTTGCCGCCATCACCAAAGCAAATGCGCAAATGACACGGAAGTCCGCGACCTCCGAGGAGGCTCGCCGTGCAAGCTAAACCGAGATCCAAGCGACCCAATTGGCCGAACAAGATCGCCAGCGTCGCCACCAATACGCGCAAGGCGATTATCATCGGCTTCTCGCTGATCGCCGCCACGATCGGCGGCTTCGGCATTTGGAGTACGACCGTTCCGATCGCCAGCGCCATCGTCGCCAACGGCCAAGTCGTCGTCGCATCGAAGCGCAAGCAGGTTCAGCACCCGACCGGCGGCGTCATTCGCGCACTGCTTGTCGAGGACGGCGCCAAAGTGAAAACGGGCGACGTGCTGCTGGAGCTTGAGGATGCGGACGCGGCGGAGCGCTATACGCGGGCGCGGGACATGCTCTATGTCGCCATGGCCAGCGAAGCGCGGTTGCAGGCCGAAGCGCTTGACCGGCCGGAACTCGAGTACCCCGCCGAGTTGCTGGACGCCGCCAAGAAAGACCCGGCCATTCAGGCGATCGCGGCCGGGCAACGGCAGCTGTTCGAGGTGCGCCGACTTGAGATGCGCGGCCAGCTTTCGATCATCGAAGAGCAACATGAACAGCTGAAGAACGAACTCAGCGGCATCGGCGCCGAACGTGACGCGGCGGCAAAGCAGATCGGTCTCACCCACAAGGAGCTTGAGGCGGTCGAGAGTCTCTATGCCAAGGGCTTCACGACGCGTACGCGCGTGTTCGCGCTGAAGCGCGAGATCGCGCAGCTGTCGGGCAGCAACGGGCGTCTGACAGCGGCGGGCGCCCGCACGCGCAGCGCGATGATTGAAAACGAGCTGAAGCTGCTTCAGGCGCGCAATCAGTTGCAGACGACCATCCAAAGCGAGATGCGCGAAGTTCAGGCGAAGATTCCCAACCTGCGCGAGCAATATCGTGCGGCGAAGCAGGCCTATGAGCGCACGACGATCCGCGCTCCCGTCGACGGCACCGTGATGGCGTCGCGGAGCACGATCGGCTCGGTCGTTCGTCCAGGCGACACGATCCTCGAGATCGTGCCATCGGAAGAGCGCCTGATGGTCGAGGTGCAGCTGCGACCGAGCGACGTGGACTCGGTCAAGGTCGGACTCGACACGGAGATCAAGCTGACCGGTCTCAATCAGCGCACCATTCCGCCCATTTGGGGCCGCGTCACGCACGTTTCCGCCGACGCCTTCCAAGACCCACGCACGAGCGCGACCTACTTCGTCGCGCATATCGACGTGTCGGACAACGAGATCCGCAAGCTCGGCAGCCACAAGCTGCAACCGGGCGCACCAGCGGCCGTCATGATCAAAACAGGCGAGCGCACCGCGCTCGCCTATCTCACGCAGCCGCTCAGCGACAGCATCAACCGCGCATGGAGGGAGCAGTAATCCAGGCGCATCGGCAGTTGGCGGGGGCCTTCATGCCGTGTCTCAAACAAGCCTTTTGGGGAAGGATTGACATAACATGGTCCAGTTTATTCGCAGCGATCTCGATTTTATTCTGGCGCAGATCAAGATTTCGGAAGCGCACGCGGCCGGGCAAGATCTCAATGACTTACTGCCCAATCCGTTTCTGCCGTGGGGCGTGCGGACCGTCGACGGCAGCTACAACAACCTGATCGCCGGGCAGGAACTTTTCGGCGCCGCGGGCACGCCGTTTCCGCACATGGTGGATCCGAACTACATCAACGAGGCCGACGGCGATCAGATGCCTCTGGGCCCGCCGGGATCGGGCGCGCCAACGATCACGAACAACGACTACGGCCAGCCGGGCAGCGTCGCCGACGCCGATCCGCGCATCATCTCGAACCTGATCGTCGATCAGACAGCGAGCAATCCGGCCGCCGTCATCGCATCCGGCGGGACACCGGGTGAACTCACCAACATGAACATCCCGAACGTCGCGCCGGACGAAGGTTTGTCGGCGCCGTTCAACTCGTGGATGACGTTGTTCGGCCAGTTCTTCGACCACGGTCTCGACCTCGTCACCAAGGGCGGAAACGGCACGGTCTATATTCCGCTGCAGCCGGACGATCCGCTTTACGTCGAAGGCGGGCAGAGCAATTTCATGGTGCTCACGCGCGCCAATCCCACGATGGTTGATCCGGACGGCGACGGGCCTCTGCCGGCCGTGCCGACCCACGAGAACACCACGACCTCGTGGATCGATCAGAACCAGACCTATACTTCGCATGCCTCGCACCAGGTGTTTCTGCGCGAATACACGTTGAATAGTCAGGGCGACGCAGTCGCGACCGGTCATATGCTGGAAGGCGCGAACGGCGGTCTTGCAACCTGGGGCGAAGTCAAGGCGCAAGCGCTTCAGATGCTGGGCATCGTTCTGGGCGACTTCGACGTCGGCAATGTGCCGCTGCTCAAGACGGACCAGTACGGCAAGTTCATCCCGGGACCGAACGGGTATGCCCAGCTCGTCATGGAGCCTGATGCAGAGCACCCGACGGCGTGGTTCAAGGAGGGCACGGCGGAAGGCATCACGACGGCCGGCGCGATGAAGACCGGTCACGCGTTCCTCGACGACATCGCGCATCATGCGGCGCCTGGCTTTGTGGACCATGACCACAACCCGATGACTCCGAAGGTGCAGCAGGTCGCCGACTCGCTGGCGGGCACGGCAGACGACGGCAATCCGCTGACCTATGACGACGAGCTGCTCAACGCTCACTTCATTACGGGCGACGGCCGCGGCAACGAGAACATCGGCCTGACCACCGTTCACTTCGTCTTCCACGCGGAGCACAACCGGCTGGTCGAGCAGGTGAAGCAGGTTGTCGAGGCGAGCGGTGACCCTGCGTTCATCGCCGAATGGAAGCTGCCCGACGGGTCGTGGAACGGCGAACGCCTGTTCCAGGCAGCGCGCTTCGGCACGGAAATGCAATACCAACATCTTGTGTTCGAAGAGTTCGCGCGCAAGGTCCAGCCGATGATCAATCTCTTCACGGCGTATGACCACACGATCGACCCGTCGATCGTGGCCGAGTTCGCGCACACGGTCTATCGCTTCGGCCACTCGATGCTGACGGAGTCGATCGACCGCTATGACGAGAACTTCAACGCCGATCATATCGGCTTGATCGAAGGCTTCTTGAATCCGGTTGAGTTCGCTAATGCCGGCGACCAGCAGGAGATGGCGGGCGCCATCATCCGCGGCATGACGCGCCAGGTCGGCAACGAAATCGACGAGTTCGTTACCGAGGCGCTGCGTAACAACCTGCTCGGCCTGCCGCTGGACCTCGCGACGATCAACCTTGCGCGCGGCCGTGAGACGGGCGTCGCGACACTCAACGAAGCGCGCCGCGAATTCTATGCCGGCACGGGCGACACGCAGCTGAAGCCGTACGTCAGCTGGGTTGACTTTGCGCTCAACGCCAAGAACGAAATGTCGGTCGTGAACTTCATCGCGGCATACGGCACGCACGAGGCGCTGCAAGATGCGCGCGTCGACACAACGCTGGAAAGACGCGACATCGCCTGGGCCTTAGTCACCGGGGCGAGCGCCACGATCAACGCCGGCGAGCCGGACGAATGGGTCTTCACGCCGGACGAAGACGACCGCCTGGACTTCCTCAACAGCCAGGGCATCTATGCGAACGAGCCCAACGGCCGCACGACGACCGGCGTCGACGACATTGACTTCTGGATCGGCGGCTTGGCCGAGCGGAAGATGCCGTTTGGCGGCATGCTGGGCTCGACGTTCAACTTCGTCTTCGAGACGCA
>JAEUMM010000093.1 GCA_016792645.1 Alphaproteobacteria bacterium
GCCGAACCCCGGCTATCGCATCAAGCGGGACATTCCGACGATGGCGATCGAAGGGCCGCTGTCGCACATCCTGGGCGGCGGGCACTCGGAGATCGAGATCAAAGATCTCGAGATCCCGGCTGAGAACCTGCTTGGCGGCGAGGGCAAAGGTTTTGCGATGGGCCAGCACCGGCTTGCCTACGGCCGGTTGCGGCACGGCATGCACAACGTGGCGATGGCGCAGCGTGCGCTGGACATGGCGACCAAGCACGTCACGACGCGCTCGACGTTCGGCAAGAAGCTGGATGAGCGGCAGGCGGTGCAGTTCATGTTGGCCGATTGCGCGAGCGAGCTCTACATCGCCCGTCTGATGCTGATGCACATTGCTTATAAGGCCGAGAACAAGCTCGATCTGCGGCAGGAGAATGGCATCGCGAAGGTGTTTCTGGCGAACATGGTCCATAAGGTCGTCGACACCGCGATCCAACTGCACGGCGCGCTGGGCTACAGTCGCGATCTGCCGCTCGCCGCTTGGTACACGCACATCCGTTCGCAGCGCCTGGTCGACGGGCCGGACGAGGTGCACCGTTGGACCACCGGCCGCAACGTGATCAAGGCTTATAAGGAGCACGGCACGACGGCCGGTGCTTGCGGCGGGGATCTGCTGTAATCTCACGGGCGTCACCAGCGTCGCTCTAAGTGCAGGCTCGACGTGCTGCACGCTGGCAAAGCGCCTGGCTAGCCGATTGAGCGGTAAGGGAGATGCGGGTTCAAATCCCGCCGTTGGTGGCTCTATCTGTGGGCTCGATAGTGCTTGACGACGTCGAGCAGCAGGACGCGCTACGGTGTCCTGGTATCGATGCGCGGAACTCTAGCGGGCAGGTTCGATCTTGAAACGAAATATTGGACCGTCCCATGCACGGGTCGATATGTCGGTTTCCTGGATGTCCAGCGCCTTCGCATGACGCGCGATGGCGTTGCGCCAGAACGCGAGCGCGCTGATGTTGCGCCGGGCGACCGCGACTTCCCATCTGCCGGGATAGCGGCTGAGGATTTCTTGCGCCGCCGCCGTACCTGCGCCGCTGCGGCGTTGCTTCCTGGCGATGAAGAACTCGGCCATGTTGCGGTCGACCCCTTGGCCGCCGTGCGACACAGTGTTGAGCAAGGCAAAACCGATCAGCCGCGCTTGGCGCCGTATTAGCAGCGGCACGCAGTCGGGGTCGCTCCAGTACGTGTCCAAGGAGGGGTAGGCGGCAAAGCGGCCATCGTCCTGTAGCTCGCCGTTGGTGGTGCCAGCCCACAATTCGGAGAAGTCGTGGATGTAGAGCTGCATCAGATTGGCGACCGCTGTCATCTCGCTCTGGCGTGCGACTGCAATCTCAAGGTCGGACATTGTAGGCTCGCGCGATGGCTGAAGCCTCGTTATGGCGCGTTGCGCGGTTATCGACCACAGGGTGGCCGAGCGGCGGTAGCTCTGGATATGACCATGGCGGTACGCTCGTATTTCCCATAATACATATTATGCGATAATCGGATACCCAGATTTGGCTCTAACTGAGGGTTTTGGAGGCGCCGCCGGCCCTGCTATGCCCCAAGGCTTTCTCCTTCACGCGCGCGGCGTCACCTCCGTCAGGCTTGGTCGATGGCGGAGAGCACCCACTGTGCGCGACGTGCGATCGCGGGATCTTCCGACACCAAGAGTGCAGCCGACGACTCTCGAAACCCTGCCCCATCAAGGCGGCGCGCGAGATGGCAGTATTGCCTGAACTCGCGGCCGCCTCGGGTCGTGATCAGATGCAGAATGACTCGGCGGAGGCGGATCTCATGTCCCGGCGTGAGCGGCAGGCGTTCGATCGCCCGTAGCACTTCGGTCTTCGTATAGCCCGATCGGAAGAAGATAGGGTCGGCTTCGAGAAACGAGAGTGCCGTTTCAATGTGGCGTAAATTGCCGGCGCGCAGATCATCCAGGTCGGACCAGAAGTTCTCGGGGTAGGCCACGGCCAGTGCGGCGTTGAACCGTTCGATGCTGGCGATCCACTTTGCCGTTGCGGGGTCGGCCGGATTCGAGCGGTTTCTTACGTTGCGAAATGAGGCGTTGATTGCGCTATGTGCCTCTTCCACATCGCGAGCACGCGCGGCGTACGGGAACGGGGTCGACATGGGTGGTTGCCGGAGACGAAGGTCCGGCGCGATTATAGCTGGTCGAGCTTAGCAAGCCTTGAACGGCTCAGCCGTTGCGGAATTGGCTCTTGTGGCGGCGCTGTGTGCTGCAATCCCAGGGATTTTGCGGCTTGCGTGCTCTCGGCCCTGGCCCCTCCCCGCGGTCTCCAGTAGATGTCGCGCGACCACGGAGCGGAACGATGGACGCGCCTGACGATCTTCGACGTATCGATGCGCTGCTTGCGATCATGGCGCGGCTGCGCGACCCTGAGCGTGGATGCCCGTGGGATCTTGAGCAGACGTTTGCGTCGATAGCGCCCTACACGCTGGAAGAGGCCTACGAAGTCGCCGATGCTATCGAGCGCGGCGAACTTGGCGAATTGAAGGACGAGTTGGGCGACCTTCTGCTGCAGGTCGTGTTTCATAGCCAGATGGCGGCCGAGGCGCGCGCGTTCTCGTTCGCCGACGTCGTCGAAGCGATCTGCTCCAAGATGATCCGGCGCCATCCTCACGTTTTCGGCGACGAGACCGTCGCCAGCGCCGACGCGCAGACGACTGCCTGGGAAGAGCACAAGCGGCGGGAACGCGCGGCGCGCGGATCGAACGGCGGCGGACTGCT
>JAEUMM010000164.1 GCA_016792645.1 Alphaproteobacteria bacterium
GTATAGCTGGTGCCGAGTTCGGTCGCTTGCGAGATCGAGATGGTGGCAGGTTGAACGTGATGGACATCGCCTTTCTGAAAGCGAGCCAACGCCGCCTTGGCATTCTCGGGGGTAAGCTTGCCGTGATCGCCCTTGACGGGAACGAGCTTCGCCCCTTGCGAGAAGAACTCCGGCGCGCCGCATTCGTCGACGTGGATGTGCGCACCTTCATGGCAGACGACTGCGCCGTAGTGCGGCGTCAAGGTCGCGATCGAGAGCGCGTTCGCCGCCGTGCCGGTGGCGACGGGGAAGACCGCGACATCCTTGTCGAACAGGCTTGAGAGTTTTTCGGTGATGCGGCGCGTTATCGCGTCGCTGCCATAGCTTGCGGCTGTGCCGTCGTTGGCGCGGGCTAGTGCCGCTAGGATTTCAGGCGCCGCGCCTGCGGCGTTGTCGCTTATGAAATTCACCGGGTGCCCCTCGAAAGCGCGGGACACCCTAATGATGCGCCTTTGGAATGAAAGGCCTTACTGGGGTGCGACGTCCCGACCGCGGGACGGGCGGAAGATCAGGTAGAGCACCCCAACGATGAGCAGGAACGGCAGCGCCGACCAGATCACGCTTACCGCGATGCTGAGCAAGGTCGCAGCCAAGCCGATTGCAATGCCCACGCCCGCCGCGGCGAGCCCGAACACGACGGCCAGGATGATGATCGGAATGATGAGCAGCCACACCAAGAGCGCGATCAAACCGCCCAGCAATTCGCCCATTTTTCTCTCCTCGGAGCCGCATCTGCAGCTAGTGACAGGTAAATAGTACGAACTTCTTACTATGGCAAGAGCCATTTGAGCTGGAACGCCGCTTTTCGTCGTCAGCGACGCCGCCCGCGCCCCTACCGCGCTCGCCGAGGTGATCGTCGACGACCGCCCGCGCGCTCGAAGCTCTCTCTCGTTGCACGAGCCTCGTTTCGTCGGTGGCAATCGGAACACAAACAGTTGGAACTCCCTCGTCTTCGCAAAAGCAGTCTCCACAGCACGGCATTTCGCGGCGATAAGTGAGTTGGAGTCAGTGATTCGTTATGGGTTTGGCGTCAAAAGTCTCGTTTGCGTTGCCGCGTCCGGTTGGTTGCTCAACACAGCTGACCGTTGCCGAGCGTGCGTCCACGAAGGCCGTAAGGGCCATCGACATCAGCATCATCATTCCGACTTTGAACGCCGGGCCCCGACTGAGCGCCACCATCGAGGCGCTTGAGGAAGTGCGCGAAACGCTGGCGGTCGAGTTGATTGTCGTTGACGGCGGGTCCACTGACGACACGCGGATGCGTGCGGCGGCAGCCGGCGCGACGGTGATCGAAGCGCCGCGCGGTCGCGCAACGCAGCTTAGCGTCGGTGCAAAAGAAGCCTCCGGGCGCTGGCTCTTGTTCCTGCACGCAGACACGACCTTGGAGCCGTTCTGGAGCACGACCATTACATCGTTCATGCGTGCGAAGGGCAATGTTCTGAAGGCCGCGTATTTCACCTTTGCGCTCGACGACGCTTCCAGCGCCGCGCGGCGCGTCGAGGGCATGGCGAATTGGCGCGCGCGCAAGCTTGGGCTGCCTCAAGGCGGTCAAGGCTTGTTTCTGTCGCGCACGAAGTATGCTTCGCTTGTCGGATATCTGGACTTGCCGATTATGGAAGACGTCGACATCGCGCGGCGCATCGGCAAAGAGAATCTGGTGGAGTTGCCGGCGACGGCAACGACTTCTGCGGAGACGTATCGCCGCGGCGGATACACGCTGCGGCAACTGCGAAATTTCACGCTGCTGGCGCTCTATTTCCTCGGCGTACCGCCGCGGCGGCTTGTCCGGCTTCAGCAGCTCAAATCGTCTTGAGCGCGTCCAGAAGGCGGGCCACGTCTTCTTCGTCTTGATAGATGCCGAAACCGACGCGCAAACGGTCGCCGCGGTGATCGACCACGACATTGCGCGCGGCCAATGCCTCGTCGATGCGCGCGGCGTCCTTGGTTTCGAATGTGAGGAAACGGCCGCATTGCGCGGGGTCTTTGACGACGAGCTGGCGGGCGTTGAGCTTTGTCTGCGCGGCACCCAGCTTCTCGATGAACAGGTGTTGCAGCCTGGTGCAGATGTCGTCCATTGCGGCGACGGTTAAGCTCTGTGCCTCCAGCCAGTCCGTCACGGCGTTGAAGCGATATAGGCCGGACGGATCGAACGTCGCGCCAGAGAATCGGCTGGCGTCGGTGCCGTAGGCGACGGTGTCGCCGCGCGCGTTCTCAAGCGCGCCGAATTCCGCGTACCAGCCGGTGTCGCGCGGGCGTTCGCCATAACCCGGTGGGCAATGCATGAAGCAGGCGCCCTCGCCCGCCATTGCATATTTGTAGCCGCCGGCAATGTAGAAGACGCGCGAGGCGATGTCCGACAGGTCCGTCGGGCGGGCCATAAAGGCGTGATAGCCGTCGATGACGGCGAAGGTGCCGCGCCATTCGATGGCGGCGAGGATTTCCTTTACGTCGTCGAGCGAGAGCACGAGACCTGAGTTGAAGAAGACGTGGCTGAACCAGACCATGTCCCAGTCGTCGCGCTGCTTCAGCTCGGCGATGAACCGGTCTTTGAACGTCGCCAACGGTTCGACCGCGACGCGCACGATGTTGACAAGCTCGTCTTCGGCGAGGCGGTTCATCTGCCGCGTGAAGGAATGGAATTCGCTGTCGGTCGCCAAGACGTTGTGCTTTGGCAGGCCGTGCGTCGCCGATAACAATCGCACAAGCAGGCTGTGCGTGTTCGGCGCGAAGACCACTGTGCGCGGGTCCGGCAGATTGAGATGGCGCGCGACGTGAGCTTGTGCGCGTGGGATGACCTCGCCGAAAATCTTCTCCCATTTTCGGTCGAGCAGTTCCGCTGCGTCGCTCCAGTACTGCTGTTGCGCGGCGAAGGTGACGTCCGGCCAGGGATGATGGCTGTGGGCCGCGAAATGGAGCGGCGCGCCGGGGCGGCCGATCGACTGCGCGAAATGGGATTTGAAGTTCGCCACGTCAGTCCTCGTAACGGTAGCGCATGGCCTTGCGCACATTGTCGGGCAGCGGCGGGAGGGCCGAACGCGGGATCAAGAACGTCGCGATCGAGAAGAGATCGTTGTAGGCGCGGTGCTTGTCGGCCGTCGCGCGCAGATACTCGAAGCCCGACGAGCCGCCGGTGCCGACCTTGCGGCCCAGCATGCGCGAGACCATGAGCGCGTGGCGCAGGCGCCAAACCGCCAGCGTCTCGTCGATGTCCATCAACGCTTTCAGCATGCTGAAGCCCGCGTGGGCTGCCGGTTCGTCGCGGTAGAGGAAAAGGAAAAGCGCGGCCTGCAGGGCGTGACGCGAGAAGGTCCAGGCGCCTTGCGCGCGGAGTTCGGCGTAGCGCGCATCGTCAAGGAGGCCGTCGAACATGGCGCGCGATTGACGGAGGGAGGCGAGCTGCACGTCCTTTTCGGTTTGCGACAGATGCGGGTGTTTTTCGATTTGCGCCATGTCGCGCGAGAGCATGTCGTCGAGCGCTTTGCGGAACGTCTCGCCGAAGTGAAAGCCGTCGCGGGTGACGAACGGCGTGCGTTCCAGCCAAGCGTTGACCTGCGTGCGCAGCGACGGTTTGGCTTCGGCGGCGACGACGTTCTTGCGCGCGTCCGGCAGCAGGTTTGCGTCGTAGCTTTGCTCGTTGAACGGCAGGCGTGCTTCGCGCGTCAGGCCTAAGCGGATTTCCAGCAGGCGGAATTGTTCGCTCTGGAAGCCGGAGGCCGGGATCAGAAGGTCGCGGAACTCCAAGAAATCCATCGGCGTCATGGTTTCGAGGATGTCGATCTGTCCGACCAGCAACTGCTCGATCTTGACGATGCGTTCGGCGGCATGGACGGCGCGGCCGAGCTGCGCGTCGTCGACGGACGCGCCGCCGAAGATCGATTGGATCAGATCGAGTTCGTGATGGATCTGCTTGAACCAGAGTTCGTAGGTCTGGTGGATGATGATGAAGAGCATCTCATCGTGCGCGACCTTGCCCTTCTTGGTGCTTTCCATCTCCTGCAGCGAGAGGAGCCCGCTCAGTTTCAGGTAGTTCGCGTAGTCCATGGGAAGGCCTCACTCACGCCGCGCGGCGTTCGAGGAAGAGCATGCGGAGAGCCAGCAAGATGTAGACTGTGCCCGCCGCGCCGTCGAGCCAGGCGCGGACACGCGGATTTCCGGCGATCGCCTGCGCCGTGCGGCCTGAAACGACCGCAAGACCGGTGAGCCACAGTACGCC
>JAEUMM010000165.1 GCA_016792645.1 Alphaproteobacteria bacterium
CGTGGCCGTCGATCGAGGGCGGTTCCGACATCAGCATGAGGCGCATGACTTTGTTCGACGAGCCGCCTGCCCCTTTGTTGTGTTTGCGCAGACGGTCGCGCACGTATTCCTCGATCGCGGGCGAGCGCAGGATTTCATCGGGGGTCGAAAGGTTCGCGTCGCCGCAGATCTCGCGCGCGGCCACCATGTTGGGCCAGGCGAGCACGCCGACGAATTCCTTGTCGAGACCCGCAATCACGCAGTCCTGCACCAGGGGCGAGATGGCAGCGATGAGTTCGGCGCGCAAAGTGCCGACCGAGACCCAGGTGCCTGAGGATAGTTTGAAGTCCTCCGTCACGCGGCCGTCGAAGATGAGGCCCTTCGCCGGTTCGTGCGGGTCGACGAACTTTGCGGCGTCGCCGAGTTTGTAGAAGCCTTCTTCGTCGAAGGCGGCTTCGGTGAGGTCGGGGCGGTTGAGGTAGCCGGGTGTGACCGTCGGGCCCTTCACGCGCACTTCGAGCTTTTGGCCGTTGGGCACGAGCTTCAATGTGAGACCAGGGAGCGGCAGGCCGATGAGGCCGACGCGTTCGGTGATCCAGTGGACGACGGTGATGCCTTGCGTTTCGGTGGCGCCGTACATCGTCGTCAGCGGGAGGCGGTGGCCGGTTGATTTGATCGCGAGCGCTTGCATGCGTTCGTAGAGATCGTCCGACAGTGTCGCGCCGCCGTAGGCCATGTAGCGGAGTTTCGAGAAAAACTTGTCGCGCAGCGCGTCGTCGCGCTCCATCGCTTCGGCGAGCATCGTGAAGGCGATGGGGGCGGAGCCGAAGACGAGCGGCGCGATTTCACGCAGGTTGCGCATCGTCTCGTCGAACATGCCGGGGATCGGCTTGCCGTTGTCGAGATAGATGGTGCCGCCGACGTTCAGGTTGTTGTTGAAGCCGATGTTGCCGGCGGAGATGTGGTTCCAGGGCATCCATTCGAGGCTTTGCGGGATCTCTTCGGGATCGTGCGGTTCGGCGCGCAGGGCTTCCTGGCCCGCGATGACGGCGCACATCATGCCGTGCGTTTGGATCACGCCCTTCGGCATGCCGGTCGAACCGGACGTGAAGAGATATTTGCCGACGGTGTCGTGGGTGATTTGGTCCATCGACGCGCGGACGGCTGGCCCGGCGTTGGTTTGCAGCAGGCTTTCGTAAGGGATCGTTTCGAGCTCGGGTGTCGGCACGACGGTCACGACGTCGATGCCGCTGAGGTCGAGCGCCTTGAGCGCGCGGGCGTAGACGGGGCCGTTGTCGGCGAAGATCATTTTGGGCTTGGTCAGCGACACGACGTGGCGAAGTTTGCCGTGGTCTTGGCTGAAGAGCGAATAGGCGACCGAGACGGGGGCGACGGGCACGCGGGCCTTCATCGCGCCCAACATCATCACGGCGTGTTCGATCGAGTTGCCGGAGATGACGAGGAGCGGCGTGTCCGGGCCCATCTTACGGTCGAGGAGCGTCTGAGCGATCGCGTTCGCGCGCTGGTTCGCTTCGCCGTAGGTGATGAAGCGCCACGGGCCTTGCGGCGTGCGCTGAGCCAGCAGATTGCGCTCGGGGTGGAGCGCCGCGCGCTCTTCCAACAGATGCGCGATCGAGCGGTGGAGCTCACCGATATCGTAGAGCGAGCGGATGATATAACTGCCGTCGGCGCGGCGCTGCGAATAGAGTTTCGGCGGCAGCATCGGCAGCGGCTTGAACGGCGGCAGAGACTTCGCCTGTGTGGCGGACATGGTGCTTCCTTCCCAGTTTTTTGATGGCGTGTTGGGATGGATATTGCACGACGGCTGCGGCGTTGTCGCGGATTTCAAACCACGGCGCGCGCAGTGTCCGATGTGCCAGCCAATGCGTCGGCGACGACCTTGAGACCTCGTTCGAGCGCCGCCATGTCGCGCGGCGCGCCAATGCACAGGCGCAGACCGGAGATTGCGGTAGCGTCAACGATGGGTGCACCAGGCGGCGTAACAGCGACGCCACCGCGCAAGGCCGCGCCGGCGATGCGCTCGGCCTTGAGCTCGCTCATCGGCAGCCAGATGTGCGGCGACGTTTTGACATGCGGGCCTTCGACTGCCTTGCCCAAAATACGGGTGGCGAGTTCCGTGCGCAGCGCGACGTCGCGTTTGACGGCAGCGGCGATGGTCTGTGCGGTGCCGGTCTCGATCCAGTGGGTTCCGATGAGGGCGCCGAAACTTGCCGGCGCATAGGAGAACGCGCGGACCGCGCGGATGACGCGGTCCATGTGCGCTTCGCTTGGCGTTACGAGGTAGCCGCAGCGCAGGCCAGGCGCCACCATCTTCGACAGCGACGCAATATAAAACGTGCGCTCAGGCATCAGCGTGACGAGCGCCGGATGTTTGTGGTCGCCGCGCATGAACGGGGCGTAGACGTCGTCTTCCACGACGACGAGGTCGCGCTTGCGGGCGATGGCCGCGATGTCGGCGCGTCGCTTTGCGCTCATGACGCGCGCGGTCGGATTTTGCAGCGATGGGATCGTGTAGAGCACCTTGGCGCCGGCTGCGGCGGCGCGATCGAGTGCGTCGGGCATGAGGCCTTCGGCATCCATCTTCAAGCCTTGGAGGCGCAGGCCCAGCTGATCGGCGAGCGCCTTCATGCCGACGAAGGTCGCGCACTCGGTCATCACCGTGTCGCCCGCCTTGCAGAGCGAGGCAAAGGCGAGCGCCATCGCATGTTGGCCGCCTTCGCAGACGACGAGGCTTTGCCATTCGGCGGTGACGCCCGCGGACTGCGCGAGCCACTTTGCGCCGGCTTGGCGGTGCGCGGTCATGCCGGCGGGCGGTGGATATGCAAGATGGTCGGCGAGATCGGGGCGACGGCGGATGGCGTCGAACGCGTCGGCAAGATGCGACGCGGCCGCGGTCATCGGCGAGACGTTGCGGCTGAAGTCGATCGTTGCTTCGCGCTCATCGCTTGCGGCGTCGGGGCCGGCGACGAAACTGCCCCGCCCGACGGTCGCGGTGAGGAGGCCGCGGCGGCGTGCTTCGGCATAGACCTTGGTCACCGTGCCGACGCCGACCTTCAGCTTGTAAGCGAGGTCGCGTTGCGGCGGCAGCTGCGCACCGGGCGGCAGCGAGCCGGACGCAATGTCGCGCGCGAGAGCGTCGATCAGTTGATCGTGCAGGGATTTTCCGCCTTGGCGCAGTGACGGTTGCCACATAGGTCACCTCCGAATTGTACTATGGTACAATACTCGAATTGACACAATATTGTACCATTACAATATGGCGACGTTCTGGGCTTGAGGTTTGCCATGCCTTCCGTTGCTTTTGAGACCGTCGATGTTTTTGCTGAAGCGCCATTCGGCGGAAACCCCTTGGCCGTGATGACGGATGCACGCGGGCTTTCGGCGGCTGAGATGCAGGCGATCGCGCGCGAGTTCAATTACTCGGAGTCGACCTTCATCACGCCGCCAGCGGATCCTGCCAACACGGCGCGCGT
The DNA here is from genome assembly GCA_016792645.1 of Alphaproteobacteria bacterium. Lineage (GTDB taxonomy): Bacteria > Pseudomonadota > Alphaproteobacteria > Micropepsales > Micropepsaceae > SZUA-430. Next base: position 3,474 of record JAEUMM010000165.1, read on the forward strand.
GCGCATCTTTACACCGACGGATGAGATTCCGTTTGCGGGGCACCCGAATGTCGGAACGGCGTTTGTGCTGGCCCGGACGGGTTCGCTGTTCGGGCGCGACGTCGGCGACGTGATGCGGTTCGAGGAAGACGCCGGAATCGTCGAAGTGGATGTCGTGCGGCGCGGCGGCGCCGTCGCCGGCGCGACCATTCGCGCGCCGCGGTCACTTGAGATTGGCGAGGAGATTGCGGTCGATACTGTCGCCGGCTGCGCGTCATTGGACGGCGAGGCGATCGTGTCCGCGCGGCATCGGCCGGTGTTTGCTTCGGTCGGCCTGCCGTTTGCATTTGCCGAGGTCGCTTCACTGGACTTTCTGGGGAACGCAAGCCCCAACGTCGCGGCATTTCGCGAGGCGCATCGGCTTCATCCTAATCCGATCGATCGGTTTTCACTCTTTCTCTATGTCCGCATCGCGGCGGGGCGCGTGCGGGCGCGGATGTTCGCGCCGCTTAGCAACGTGTTCGAGGATCCGGCGACGGGAAGCGCTTCGGCGGCGCTGGGCGGATTGCTGTCGTCGCTCGAGCGGGACGACGACGGGTATCGTCTGACGATCGAGCAAGGCGTCGAAATGGGGCGACCGAGTCTGATCGAGGTTGGCGTGTCGGCGCGCGGGGGACGGCAGAGCATCAGCGTGAGCGGACACTGCGTGCCGGTGATGCGCGGGACGTTTGCGCTGCCCGAAAGCGGGAGGGTTTCATGAGTGAGGCGATGCTGTTGGCGCTGGCGACGTTTTGTTTCGTCTCGTCGATTACGCCGGGGCCGAACAACATGATGCTGCTGGC
>JAEUMM010000239.1 GCA_016792645.1 Alphaproteobacteria bacterium
TCGGCAAGCCGGTTGACGAACGACGTGTTGGCGCCGTTCTCAAGCAAACGGCGCACGAGATAGGCCAGCAAATCTTCATGCGCGCCGACCGGCGCGTAGATACGGCACTGAACGCCGAGCTTGTCGCCGCCGACCGCCTGGTCATAAAGCTCCTCACCCATGCCGTGCAGGCGCTGAAACTCATAGTCCTCGCGATTGCCGGCCAGCGTTTTCACCGCCGCCAGCGTATGCGCATTATGCGTCGCAAACATCGCGAAGAACGCAGTCCGATCGGCAAGCAACGACCGCGCACAAGCAAGATACGACACGTCCGTGGACGCCTTACGCGTAAACACCGGATACCCGTCGAGCCCCAACTCCTGCGCCCGCTTGATCTCGCTGTCCCAATACGCACCCTTGACCAACCGCACCGGCAACCGCCGCGAATGCGCCCGCGCCGTCACAGCCAGCGACGCGATCACCGCCGGCGCACGCTTCTGATAGGCCTGCACCGCAAGGCCAAGCCCTTCCCAGCCCCGCAACTCCGGCGACCCGCTCAGCGCCTCGAAAATATCGAGCTGCAGATCAAGCCGCTCCGCCTCTTCCGCGTCGATCGTGAACCCGATCCCCGCATCGCGCGACGCACGGCACAACGGCATCAATCGCGGCAGCAATTCCTTCATCACCCGCTCGCGCTTCACGAACTCAAGCCGCGGATGAATGGCCGACAACTTCACCGAAATCGAATTGCGCGTGAACACGGTGCCGCTTTTGGCATCTTCGTGCGCCGCAATCGACTTGATCGCGTCGGCATAGGATTTCGCGTAACGCTCCGCGTCCTCCTCGGTCATCGCCGCCTCGCCCAGCATGTCGAACGAGAAGCGGAACCCACGCTTCGCCGCATCGCGACCGTTCTTCAAAGCCTCCTCAAGCGTTCGCCCGAGTACGAACTGCCCGCCCATGATGCGCATGGCGGTGTTCATCGCTTGGCGAATGACGGGCTCGCCCGAACGCTGCACCACGCGGCCGAAGATGTTCGTCCAATCCTGCGACCCGTCGCCGAGCTTCACGACATGACCCGTCAGCATCAAAGCCCACGTCGACGCGTTCACGAACAGTGACGACGATTCCCCCAGATGCTTCCGCCAATTCGCGCTGCCGATCTTGTCCTTGATCAACCGGTCCTGCGTGTCGGCGTCGGGCACCCGCAACAGCGCCTCGGCGAGGCACATCAGCACCACACCCTCTTCCGTCGACAGCGCATACTGGTGAAGAAAGGCATCAAGCCCGCCGCGCCGCCGCTGCGCCCGCACGCGCTGCACCAGATCGCGCGCCAGCGACTCGGTCGCCGCGCGTTCGGCGCCGCTCAACCGCGCACGCAGCAACAGCGCGTCGACGGTCGCGGTCTCGTCCGCTAGGTAAAGCCGCGCCATGTCGGCGCGCGCCGGATATGCGCTCATAGGGCCGGACAATCCTACGCCGCGCCCCGCCGCGCAAGATCGATTGTCTAGCGCGCCCGGCTCTTGAAGAAATCGAGCACCGGCTGTGTGTACGCGCTTTGCCAGAAGTGGTGGACGAGCCGCCGCCGCCCCTCGTCGCGAACCACAAACGGCCCCGCATCGGGGTAGCCGTGAGCGGTAAGCTGGGTGCGGACTTTCTCGTGGCACGAGAAGTCGTGTATTCCGTCCTTCTCGTGCTGGAACAACTTGAACGCCGGCTTCTTCAGTGGCTTTTGCGTGTCCCACGGCATCTCGTTCGGGTACGCGCTCGCACGGCAAGCGCCCTCTTCGGTAATCTGCTTCTTCGTTTCGTTGTCGAGCCCGATGCCGAAGACCGTCCGCCGCGAGCTGAGGCTCGCATCGCAAACGCGGTGCCACCCATAAGGGTCGCCGCTTGAAGCGGGCGCGAACGCCGTGACCAAACCGTCGAAGTGCGTGGCGGCACGAACGGTCATGAACCCGCCCGACGACAATCCGGTCAGAAAAATGCTGTTGCCGCTGCCGCGCGGACGCAATCGCGGAATCGTGTCGCGCAAAAGCGTTTCGAGAAACGGCAAATCGATGTTGGCGCGACTGCGCACCTCATCGTCCCACACCTTGCCGCACACGCGCCCCTCGCGGTCGCTGACCCGGTCGGTCGAGTCGAGCGTGAACACGGCAAAGCCCTGCGCGATCGCAGCATTCGTGAACGCAACCTGGGTCGCAACGATATCGAAACTTTCGTGGCACCAGTGATCGGCAAACCCGCCACCGCCGTGCATGACGATGATGGCCCCGTGAGCCCAACGATCGCTCGGCCCTTTCCACAGCAACCGCCGGCCCGTTTGATCGACGATGCGCGCCCATCCGTTGTCGATGCATTTCTGCTCGCGCGCGTCACGCTCGGCATCGTCGGCGCGCGCTGCGCCCATCGACGCGATCAACGCGAATATGACAAGACCCAACCGCAGCATATGCGAGCCCCCTTTAGCGCGTTCCGGACACACCTTGAACGCGCGAGATCACGCCGTCCGTCGCCCCTCCGAACTCTGCCGGCGAAAGATGATCGTCGGGTCACCCTTGAACAGCGTCCGCGCATGCTCGCGAAAGCCGCACTTCTCCGCCACCCGAATGGACGGCGCGTTTTCCGGGCTGATGATGCAGGTCACAGTCGCTTCGGCGAAATTGGCGTCCGACCATTTCAGCCCCGCCATCACGCCCTCGGTCGCCAACCCCTTGCCCTGCGCCCACGGCAACAGAGCCCAGCCCATCTCAGGCACGTCGAGCGCGGGCTTGATGTCGCGCTGCCAATTCCCAAAGCCGACCTCACCGATCAACCGCCCCGTCGTCCGCTCCTCCGCCAGCCAATAGCCGTAGCCCAGCATCGACCACGACCCCGCGTAGCGCAGCAACCGGTTCCACGTTTCATCGCGCGTCGACGGTTTGCCGCCGATGAACCGGGTCACTTCTGGATTGGCCCACATGGCCGCACACGCATCGAGATCATCCGCCCGATGCCCCCGCAGACGAATACGTTCGCTCTCCACGACAGGTACGTTCATAGCAATCCCAGCTCCGCGAGTTCGCGCTGCAATTTCTCCGGCAAGCCGCCGCGCACGGCGCGAATATCCGGCGGTGCTTCCTTGGCCTCAAGATAGCGCCAGCCCTGAAACGCCCGCCGCGGCCGCGGGCTGACCATCACGATCTCTTTGTCGTAGACAAGATGGCAGCGCGAAACGCCTTCCTTGTCGACGAAGGGACGGATATCGAGCAACCGCTGACGCACCGCGACATAGCCCTTGATCACCCAATAGAGCGACCCGCCGTCGAGAATCTCCTCGCGCCGCTTCGGCACCATGCGCGTCGTGTGCTTGAGCTCAAGCTTCTGCCCGCGCTTCTTGAACGAGCGCAGACGCTCCGTCTGCCACGCCCGCAAATCTTCGATCGAATCGCAGCCGACGCAAAGCTTGATAATGTGAAGGGTCAGGGTTCGCCCCGTTACTCGTTGAAGCTGTCCGCCGAGGTGATGCAGTTGATCTCCTCGCCCGAGAGCGCATCGTCGCCGTTGGCGTCGCAATGCGCAAGATCGCGCTCAGCAGCTTCCGAGGCGTAGACGTCGTTTTCCGCTTTCGTCACAACGCCGTCGCGATCCTGATCGGCAAGGTCCAAGAAATGCGGGTCGGCTTCGTCGCCCGTAACAACGCCGTCTTTGTTCGCGTCGAGTTGGTCGAACAACGTCGCGTGGACGGCGGCCAGTTCGGCGCGCGTGATCCGGCCGTCGCCGTCGCGATCCGCGCCTGCCGCAAGCGCCAAGCCGGTCGTCAACGTCACAGCCGCGACGGCGCCAAGAACCGTCCTCATGTCGATCACCCCTCGTCTTCGAAACTGACGATGATCGCACCCTCGTTGACTTGGTCGCCCGCACGGTATGGAGCCGTCTTCACGGTCAAATCGCCGGGCGCTGCCAGCGTGTGCTCCATCTTCATCGCTTCAATGATAGCAAGAGCCTGCCCCCGGCGCACCCGGTCGCCCGGTTTGGCCAAAATCTGGACGATTTTGCCCGGCATCGGCGCGCGAAGGTCCGCCGCGCCGTCATGCGCGTGCTCCGCGGCCTCCAAAGGATCATGCGGCGTAAACGCGAAACTGCGCCCTTGAATCAGCACGACGAGATCGCCGCTCACCCGCAGCACGCGCGCCTGCACGCGCCGCCCGTTCAAGCTGGCCGACACCGATCCATCATCTTCGAAGCAAGCATCGACATCGATACTGCGCGCATCAACCGTCATGCGCCAACCCTTCGCGCGATAGCCGACCACAACCGTCCGATCCTTGTCACCGTCGGTTAGCCGCACCGCTTCCTCATGCCGCGCGCCGCCGACACGCCAGCCGTCGAGCAGCGACCAGGGCGATGCCGTCGCCCGCGCGCGTCGCTCCAGCAACTGAAACGCCGCGGCAAAGAACAGCGCGTCCTCCGGCGCCGACCCCGCCGGCGGAATCAACTCCGCCTTATACCTGTCGATGAAACCCGTATCGATCTTGCCCGCAACGAACGCCTCGTGCCGCAAAGCGGAAA
>JAEUMM010000302.1 GCA_016792645.1 Alphaproteobacteria bacterium
CGAAGACGCTGCTCGGCAAAACCTACGGCGAAAACGGCGAGCGCGAAGGCCAAGACGCCTTGCGCGACCTCGCGCGCCATCCATCGACCGCGCGCCACATCGCCACCAAACTCGCGCGCCACTTCATCGCCGACGAACCGCCGCCGCAGGCAATCGCCAAACTTGAGCGCGTCTTCCGCGACACCGGCGGCGACCTGCGCGCGCTCGCCGCCGCACTCGTCGACGAACCTTCAGCCTGGCAACCGACGCTCGGCAAAATGCGCACGCCGATCGAATACATCGTGGCAGCGATACGTCTCTTGGGCGGCATCCAAGACACGCTCGGCGACCAACGCTTCCAAGGCCTCGCAGAATCCTTGCGCGTCATGGGCCAAATCCCCTTCACCGCGCAGTCGCCGAAAGGTTGGCCCGACGTCGCCTCGGCGTGGGCGGGCCCCGCCGCGATCATGGAGCGCGTGCAGTGGGCGCACGTGCTGGCCGAGCGAATCCCAAAGAAGCCGGACCCGGCAATGCTGGCCGACATGACGATGGGGCCGCTTCTCTCACCACCGACGCGCGAAGCCCTGAAACTCGCCGCCGATCCGACCCAGGGCCTCGCCCTTCTGCTCGCCTCACCGGAGTTTCAAAGACGATGACACTCGACCGGCGAACCCTCATCCATTCGGCCGTCGGCGCTGCGGCGCTCACCGCCGCCGCGCCACGCTTCTCGTTCGCGGCAACGCCAGGCGACCGCCGCCTCATCGTCATCGTGATGCGCGGCGCCCTCGACGGCCTCGCCGCCGTCCCGCCGCACGGCGATCCCGACTACGCACGCGCGCGCGGCGCTCTAGCATTGCCGAAGGATGCGATCCTGAACCTTGACGGCAGCTACGGCCTCAACGCCAAACTGCCGACGTTCAAAGCGCTCTACGACCAAAAGCAGCTTGCCATCGTCCACGCCGTCGCGTCGCCCTATCGCGAACGCTCTCATTTCGACGGCCAGAACGTCATCGAAACCGGCACCGCGCGCGTCATGCCGACCAGCGACGGCTGGCTCAATCGCGCACTCGGCCCGGCGGGCGTCACCGATCCGAAACGCGCACTCGCCGTCGCACAATCGATCCCGGTGATCCTGCAAGGCCAGCGGCCGGTCACCTCATGGATGCCGCCGCAACTGCCGTCCGTCGACGACGACTTCATCATGCGCCTGAAAGTCATGTACGCGCGCGATCCCATGCTGCGCTCGGCGCTCGACCGCGCGCTGGAAGTCGGCGCCGTCGCAGGCGCGGCGGGCAACGGCGACATGCAGTCAAACGCGCAGCAGATGCGCGGCGCCCGCGGCTACCGCTTCGAACCGCTGGCCAAGATGGCCGCCAACATCATCGCCGCCCAAGACGGCCCGCGCATCGCCGTCATGGAAGTCGGCGGCTGGGACACGCACCAAGGCCAAGGCACGACGCAGGGCGTCCTCGCCTTCCTCCTCGACAATCTCGACAACGGCGTGAAGGCGATCCGCGAGACGTTGGGGCCGGTTTGGGATCGGACCACGATCCTCTTCTTCACCGAATTCGGTCGAACGGTCGCCCCCAACGGATCCCTCGGCACCGACCACGGCACCGCCAGCGTCGCCTTCATCGCCGGCGGCGCGGTCAACGGCGGCCGCGTCCTCGGCAACTGGCCCGGCCTGAAGCCGTCATCGCTCTACGAAGGCCGCGACCTCGCGCCGACAACCGATCTGCGCGCCCTCTTCAAAGGCGTCCTCGCCGACCACATGCGCCTCGCCCGTAACGAGGTCGAAGGCATCTTCCCCGACAGCGGCAACATCGCGCCGCTCAACGGCCTCATTCGCGCGTGAAGCAGACAAAAAAATCCGTCATGGCCGGGTCAAGCCCGGCCATGACGAGTCTGGCGCTGCTACCACACCCGCACGCGCTCCTCCGGCTTGAGGAACAGCGTGTCCGTCGGCTTCACCGGAAACGCGTCGTACCAAGCGTCGATGTTGCGCACCGTAAGGGCGCGATAGCGCGCCGGCGAGTGCCCATCGTTGATCAAGTTCTGGCGCAACGACTCCGGCCGTTCGTAGTCGGCCCAGCTCTGCGCGAAGGCCAGGAAGAACTGCTGGTCCCCCGAAAGCCCATCGACCACCGGCGCAGCCTTGCCGCCTAGCGATGCGCGATAGGCGTCGTACGCAGCCCCAAGCCCTGCAAGATCCGCGATGTTCTCACCCAGCGTCAGCTTCCCGTTCACGCCCAAATCCGGAAACGGCTTGTAGCCGTCGTATTGCTTGGCAAGCGCGACACCCGCGGCCTGAAATTTCTTCATGTCCTCGGCCGTCCACCAATTGCGCATCCGCCCGGTGGAGTCGAACAGCGCGCCCTGGTCGTCAAAGCTGTGGCTGATCTCGTGCCCGATCACCGCGCCGATCGCGCCATAGTTCACCGCCGCAGGCGCCTTCGGATCGAAGTAAGGCGCTTGCAAGATCGCCGCCGGGAAGTTCATCGCGTTCAGGATCGGCAGGTTCACCGCATTCACCGTCTGCGGCGTCATCACCCACTCGCTGCGATCCACCGGCGTACCGAGCAATCCAACGCGATAGCGATACTCGAACGCCTCCGCGCGCTGCACGTTGCCGACGGCATCGCCCCGCACGATCTGCAAGTCCGAATAGTCGCGCCACTTATCCGGATACGCGATGCCCACCTTTAGCACCGCTAGCTTGCGCTTGGCCTCGGCCTTCGTCGCCGGCGCCATCCACGACAACGCGTCGATGCGCTTCGAGAACGCCGCGATCTCGTTCGCCACCATCGTCTGCAGCAACGCCTTCGCTTCCGGCGGGAAATACTTCGCGACATAGAGCTTGCCGACCGCCTCGCCCAACACTGCGTTCGTCGTGTTCACCGCACGCTTCCAACGCTCGCTCATCTGCGGCGTGCCCGAAAGCGTCTTGCCGTAGAAATCGAAACGCTGCTCGGCGAACGCCTTCGATAGGAAGCTCGCGTGATGATTGATCGCCTGGAACGTCAGATAGGTCTTCCAATCGTCAACGGACTCGCTGGCGACAAGCTTCGACACGCCGATCACCGCCGACGGCTGCCAAACAACAAACTGCGTCTGCCCGCCAAGCGACGCCGCCGAGAAATACGCATCCCAATCCATCCCCGGCGCCTTCTTGGCGAAGTCCGCCCGGCCCCAAGGATTGTTTCCCTTCGTCGCATCGTTCGTATCGACGCGGCTTCCATGCGCCTGCGCGATCTTCGTCTCCAGCGCCAACACCCGCGCCGCCTTCGCCTGCGCATCGGCAACACCCGCATGCGACAGCTGCGCCGCGACATAGGCCAAGTAGGCCGCGCGGGTCTTCGTCATCTCCGCGTCGCTGGACAGGTAATAGTCGCGGTCGGGCATTCCCAACCCGCCCTGCAGAATGAACGGCACATAGCGCGTCGGGTCGTCGAACGACGCCGCCACCCAAAGCCCGAAGAGATTGTCCGTGTAGAGATCTGTCGCGTTCATCACATCGACGTCCGCGCGCAACTGCGCACCGAGATACGTCGCCAATGCCTTGCGATCACCGACCGCCGCGATCTTGCCGAACGAAGGCTGCAACGGCGTGACGCCCTTCGCCTCGATCCCGGCCTCGTCCATGAACGTGGCGTAGTAGTCGCCGACCTTCTGAGTCTCCGACCCCGGCTTGGCCGACTTCGCCGCCGTCTGAATGAGATCGACCGTCCGCTTGTTCGCTTCCTCGGTCAGGATCGCGCCGTGCCCGTAGGTGCCGCGGTCCGCCGGGATAGGATGCGTTTTCACGAACGTGCCATTGGCATAGCTCCAAAAGTCGGCACCCGGCGCGACCGTCGTATCCATTGCCGACTTGTCGACGCCGGCGGCGTAGGCCGCTGCCAACCCACCGAACACCGTGGCGACGGCCACCATTCGAACCCAATTGATCGTGCGCATGAAAAGGTCAGCCCCTTGATTGATCGCGCCTTCTCGCGCCGGGCGGGCAAGCCTGTCAAAGCACGATTGTGTGCCCAAACGGGCCACCATTGGCCGCGCAGGGGGCTTTCTATATGTTCCCGCTCCCCTTGGAGCAGGATTCATCTATCCGGCGGGGAACGCGAGCGACGCCCATGACCACCCAGAAGCGAGTCCTGATCACCAGCGCCCTGCCGTACATCAACGGCATCAAGCATCTGGGTAACCTGGCAGGCTCCATGTTGCCGG
>JAEUMM010000304.1 GCA_016792645.1 Alphaproteobacteria bacterium
TGCGTCGCGATCTCGATCGCGTCCAGATCGACCAGCCGCACGACGTCCTTGCCCGGACTCGCATACTCGCCCGCGTTGATCAAACGCGACACGACGCGGCCCGAAAACGGCGCGCGAATCTCCGAATGATCGAGCTGATACTGCGACCGCTTCGCCGCCGCTTCCGCTTGCTTCAGCGCCGCCTCGTTCGCATCGCGCGTCGAGGTCGCCTGATCGAGCCCGGCCTTCGATACGACCTTGCGGTCCATCAACTCCTGCATCCGTTGCGCCTGTCCGCGGTCGAAGCGGACCTGCGCCGTCAACTTCGCGACATTCGCCATGTCGGAGTCGTGCTGCATGCGCGCAAGATTGGCGTCGAGCCGCGCGATCACGTCGCCTTGCTTGACGGCAGTGCCGACGTCGGCCACCCACTCGACGCGCCCCTCGACGTCCGCCGCCAGCTTCGAGTCGTTGCGCGACACGACGGTGCCCGGATAGCTCGCCTGCGGCGCAATCCGCGTAGCCTTCACATGCGCAATGCTGACCGGCGGAAACTCGCTCTCGTCCGGTTTCACGGCGGCCTCGGCTTGCTTCACCGCGGCGACCTCGCCGGCCGGCAGCATCCACCAAACGCCCAGCCCCACAACGACAAGCGCGACCGCGCTGCCACCCAGCGCCCGGCGATCCATCGCCATCAGTTTCGTCATGACGTTCTTAATCATGCGGCCACCTTCAAAGTCGGTGTCGGTGGAGTCATTGGCTCTCTCGTAATCGCAACCGGCCGCTCGCCGAGGCGCAGCATCGCCGGGATCAAAATGACGGTGAAGATATGGCTGATCAAAATGCCGCCGACGATCACCGCCGCAAGCCCGCGATAGATATCCGCGCCGGCGCCCGGAATAACGACCAGAGGCAACATGCCGAACACGGCGGTCAGCGTGCTCGAGAAAATCGGCCGAAGTCGCGTCTCAAGGCTCGACCGCACGGCCTCGGCACGCGTCATACCTTCCTGTTCAGCCTGACGCGTGCGCGCGACGAGCAGGATCGTGTTGTTGACGACAAGACCCAGCACGATGATGAACCCGATCATTGTCAGGAGATCGAGCGGCTGGAACACGAACAAGCCCACGAACTGCAGCGCCGCGACGCCGCCGACGGTGCCCAGCGGCAACCCGATCGTCGCAATCGCCGAGTCGCCGATCGATTTGAACAGCGCCGCCATGATCAAAAACAGCAGCAGCACCGCCAGGCCGAAATTCTTCCCCATCGTCCACAGCGCGTTATCCAGATGGTCCGCCGCCGCCCCATAGAACACGCGCCCGTCCTTCGGCAGCAGCTTCTTGATCTCCGGCTCGACCTCGGTCCTGATCGTGTTCAGCGCATCCGACAGCGCGACGCCTTCCGGCGGCTGGAAGTTGAGCGCGATCGTCCGCCGCCGGTCGAGACGATAGGTGCCGCTCGCCGCCAGCGACTCCTTCACGTCGATGAGTTGCCCAAGCGGCATGACCCCCGCGCCCGGCGTCGCCACCGGCGTACTGATGAGGCTGTCCGCGGAGGCCAGCGGCGTGGACTTCAGAATAATGTTGAGCCGCTTGTCGCCGTCATAGCGCCGCCCCGCGTATTCGCCTTCGCCCAACGACTGCACGACGCTTGCCACGTCCGCGCGCGTCCAGCCGGCCTCACTGATCGCACGGTCGTTGGGCGTGATCTTGAACTCCGGACGGTCGTAGTCGAGCGATGGCTGCGGATTGACCGTCGCCTCCGGAAATTTCTCGCGCAGAAGATCGACGCCGCGCCGCGCCGCCTCGCGCATCGCCGCCGCGTCCGTCGACTGCACGTTGATCGCAATACCGCCGCCCGCATCGAACCCGCCGAACAGACTGCCCACCGCCGCGAACCCCTGCGTGTCCGGAAGATCCTTCAAAATCTCCTTGCGCACGATGTCGAGCATCTTCGGCGACAGATCCGCGTCGTCGAGAACGCGCACGGCCATGTTCAAATTGCCGGGCCCGTAATTGATCAAATAGTAGTTGAGCAACGCCGGCTGCTTCTCGCCGTTCATATAAGGCGTCAGCCGCTCGATGATCGGTTTGGCAATCTCATTCTCGGTGAACTCAGTCGTTGCCGCAGGCGGCAACTGGAAGAACACGTCGATCGCCGCGCGCTTGACCTGCGGCAGATACTGAAGGCTCGGCGCCAGCAAGATCGTGCCGGCCAGCGACCCGCCGATCAAACCGCCAATCCACAAGCGCCGCTTGCGCGGCGTATCCGTCGTCCCCATCACGTAGTCGGCAATGCCCCGCCAAACGTTCGCGAACTCCGGCACCTTGGGCCGCGTCTGCAGGAACAGAACGGAGAGCATCGGCACCACCGTCACCGCGACGACAAGCGAAATCAAAACCGCCGACGCAATTGTCAGCGACAGGTCCGCAAACAGCTGACCCTCGACGTCTTTGATGAAGATCACGGGCAGGAAGATCGCAACGTTGGTCGCCGTGGTGGCGAGCAAGGCCCCCCACACC
>JAEUMM010000369.1 GCA_016792645.1 Alphaproteobacteria bacterium
GGTACTTACAATCTGGGCTTTGTCGGTATTCGGAACGACGCAGAAGGAAAGAAGTTTGCAGCCTGGTGGAGCGACCGCCTCATAAAATACTGCATCGACGACCGAGCGAACGGACTTTTCGTCGATCAGAAATGGTGTGACTTGGCGCCGGCGCTATTCGATCGGGTCCACGTCTTGCGGGATCCCGGCTACAACGTTGCGAGCTGGAACCTAAGCAATCGCAAGATCCATATCGACACGAGCGGCGAGATATCCGTCAACGGCTCTCCACTTCGCTTCTTTCATTTCACGAAGCTCGGCCCCATCGGGGACACGATGACGCAGAAGTATGCGCGCGATAATATCGACGTGTACGAATTGTGGTCCTGGTACAAACGCGAAGTCGACCGCAACGTGGAGCAAAGCCTCCCAGCGTCTTGGTGGCACTACGCCACTTTCAGCAACGGCGCGGCAATTCCGAAATCGGCCCGGCGCCTCTATCGCGACCGAAGCGATCTTCAACGCGAGTATGCTGACCCGTTCGATGCCGCGGGCTACTACGAATGGCTGATCGCCAACGAGCGAATTTAGCGACAGCCCCATTCGCCAAACCAAACGGCGCCGAGCTTTCGCGCGACGCCGTTGGTGGCTGCGTTGCAGTAAGAAGGCTAGTTCCCGCTGACGATGCGCCAGCTGCCGTCGTTTTGGCGGCAGGCGACGCCGTAGGCCGTCTCCGGGTGTCCGTCGATGAAGACGCGTTGGGAGAACTCGCGGCAGGGGCCCTCGTAGCCCTGGTAGCCGTCGTCGTAGTAGTCGCCGGGCGTCACGTAGCCGTAGTTGTTCGTGTACGGATTGCGCCACTCGTATTCGCGCTCGTCGTCGGAGTCGAAGGCGTCGTAATACGTGTTGTTGTAGTAGTAGGCGTCGTGGCGGTCGTCCTTGCAGGCGTCCTTGGCGATCGCGTTGCCGGCTATGCCGCCCAGGATGACGCCGCCGATGGTGGCCGCCGTGCGGCCGGAGCCGTGGCCGAACTGGTTGCCGATGACGCCGCCCACGACGGCGCCCAGGCCCGTGCCGACGGCAACGTCGGTGTCGCAGCTGGAACGGTTGGCGTGGTGGCCGCCCCGGTGGGGCTGAGGCTGATAGGTGCCGTAGTCGCCATACACTTGGCCCGTCGCGGAGGCCGGGGCGGCGGCGAGGACGGTCAGGCTGGCGGCGGCAAAGGCGGTCAGGGCGGACTTCAACACGAGGCGCTTCTCCCATCGTCGAGGTTGCGGGCGCACTATAGGGAACTGGAGGCGGGGCCGCGAGAGGACGGCTGTCACGCTGGTTGGCGCCGGATTAAGGTTCAATCTTTTCAATGACTTCCGTGGCGACGTGAAATTTGATCGTCAGCACATCTTGTGCGGGCAAGCGGTTTCGCGTTTCATCCGTCCCCTGGGGAAAACAGAAAATTCGGTGGGGACGATGGGGGCAAAGCTCGCGGTTTTGGCGGCCTTGGCGTTGGCGCTGGGCGGCTGCTCGTATGTGCGGTCCTATGTGGCCGACAAGGACATGGGCGGCGTCGTTAAGTTCTGCGAGAAAAAGCGCTCCAACCCTGCGGTCGCGCCGGTGATCGGGAAGCTGCCCATCGTCAACGTCGACGAGATTACGCCCGAAATGCTGGCGCTGGACGCCAAGCCTACGGCGGCAGAGGTCGAGGCGATCCGCGCCCTGTCGCGCGACCAACGCGAATGCCGCGACCGCATCGACGCGGTGTCGAAGGACCACTGGCCGACGGAAGCGGCGACGCGCAAGGCGATGGCGCTGAAGCACGATCTGGTGACGGCGGAGCTGCTGAAGCAAACGCTCACCTACGCCAACGCGAACCGGCTGTATCAAGAGGCGGCGCTGGACGCCGAAAGCAAGATCTCCGAGGAGCGGAAGGAACAGATCTATCTGGCGCGGCAAGGCGAGGCCGAGGCCTGGCGCACGCTCGGCGACGGCATTCGCGCGATCGCCGGCGAGCATCAGCCGGAGCCCAATCGCGACGCCTGCACCTGGGTCGACCAGTCGATCGATTGCGGCGGCAAATAGGCTTGGGGTTGAATGGCGCTTCCCGAATCGGAGGAGTGCGATGCCCGACGCCTTGGAACTCGAATTCAACGAGCGCAACAAGCGCATCGGTATTTTGATCGCGATCCTGGCCGGGATCCTGGCCTTCACGGAAGCGGCCGGCAGCAACGCCGCCTCGGACTCGCTGCGCGGCACGGTCGAGGCGTCGAACACCTGGGCCTTCTTCCAGGCCAAGACCATCCGCATGACGACGCTCAAGGCGCAAGCGGACGCTCTGGAACTGACGAGCGGCGAGATGCAGGCGGGGCCGGCGCTGGAGGCCGTAAAGAAGCAGATCGCCGAATGGCGCGCGACCGCCGAGCGCTACGACAGCGAACCCTCGACGGGCGAAGGACGCAAGGAGCTTTCCGCGAAGGCCGCGACGATCGAGGCGGCGCGCGACGACGCGGCGGCCGCCAACAGCACCTTCGACCTCGCGAGCGGCGCGCTGCAGCTGGGCATTCTGCTGGCGTCGGCGGCGGTGGTGACGTCGGTGCTGTGGCTTGCCTATCTGGGCGCGGGGCTTGGCGTCGTGGGCGCGGTGTTCGGCGTGCTCGGCGTTTGGGCGCCGCATCTGCTGGGCGGGTAGGCGGTTCATGCGGCGGGGGTTGATTTGGGGCGGCGGCCTTGTTGCGGCGCTCGCCGTCGCGTTCGTCGTGTTTCTGCGGCCGGTGTGGGTGCCCGCGTTTGACGGTGCGCCCTATCTGTCCGTCGGCAAGAAGTACGACGTGCGCGTGCTGCGCGACACGTATGGCGTGCCGCATGTGTACGGGACGAGCGATGCGGACGTGGCGTTCGGCCTGGCTTATGCGCATGCGGAGGACGATTTCGCGACGATCCAACAGTCGCTGATGACGAGCCGCGGGCGGCTTGGTTTGGTCGACAATTACAGCCCGCGTCTCTTGAACGGGCTGACATCGGCGGTCGGGCTTGGGGCTTGGTTCGACGCGCCGGGGGCGGACCCGGCGATCACCGACTATCTGGTGCGCTTGCTGCGCGTGCGCGAACGGATCGAGGCGGGGTACGAGCGCGAGATTCCGGCGGCGACGCGGGCGGTGCTGGACGGGTATGCGGACGGGATCAATCTCTATGCGGCGCAACATCCCGATCGCGTTGCTGCGGGGTTTACGCCGGCGACGGGGCGCGATGTCGCCGCGGGGTTCGTGTTCTTCACGCCGCTGTTCTTCGGGCTTGAGCGGCACATCCGCGATCTCTTTGAGCCGACGCGGCAGTACGAGGTTTCGACGGGCGAAGGCGGCGGGTCGAACGCGATGGCCGTTGCGCCCAGGCGGTCGGCGGACGGCGTGACGCGATTGCTGATCAATTCGCATCAGCCGTATGCGGGGCCGCTTGCGTGGTACGAGGCGCGGGTGAAGTCGCAGGACGGGTGGGATATGGCGGGCGGCGTGTTCCCGGGCTCGCCCTTTATTCTGCACGGGTTCGGGCCGAAGCTTGGGTGGGCCAACACGGTGAACACGCCGGATCTGGCGGACGTCTACGTGCTGACCGTCAATCCGGCGAATGCGAACCAATACAAGTTCGACGGCGCGTGGCGCGACTTTGAGCGCGCGGACGCGGAGATCCAACTGCGCGTGTTGGGCCCTATTGCAATCCGCGTGACGCGCGAAGTGCTGACGTCCGTGCACGGGCCGGTGATACAGCGGCCGCACGGCACGTATGCGGTTCGCTATGCGACGCACGACAAGGTCAATCAGGTGCACGAGTATTATGCGCTGAACAAGGCGCAGAATTTCGACGAGTTTGCGGCGGCGTTGAAGCTGCAGGCGACGCCCAGCCAGAACTACACCTATGCGGATGCGGCCGGACACATCGCCTATATCTATAACGGCGTGTTTCCCGTTCGCGATGCGGCGTTCGATTGGCAGGCCTATTTGCCGGGCGATACGTCGCGGACGCTGTGGACGCAGTATCTGCCGTTCGATGCGATACCGAAGGTGGTCGATCCGCCGTCCGGCTTTGTATTCAACGCGAACAATCAGCCGTTCACGGCGAGCGATCCGGCGGACGATTTGAAGCCTGAGGCGTTTTCACCGACGCTTGGCATTGAGACACGCGCGACCAATCGGGGCCTTAGGCTCGCTGAATTGCTGAGCGGCGATCCTTCCATCACGCGCGAAGATTTCCGTGCGATCAAATTCGACAAGACCTATTCCGCGCGGTCGCAGATGGCGGAGGTGGTGGCGGAGCTGCTTGCGCACGACTTCAAGGGGGACGCGCTGATGACGAAGGCGCAGGCGGTCTTGCGGTCGTACGACATGACGGCGAAGGCCGACAGCCGCGGCGCGGCGCTGGCTATCATCACCGCCCTGCCCGCCGTCGTGCCCACGTTCGCCGGCAAGCCCCGGCAGGATGCCGTGCCGTTGTTTCATAAGGCGGCGACCTTGTTGATGGCGCGCTATGGCCGCCTCGATCCGACGTGGGGCGAGGTGAACCGGTTTCGCCGCGGTGCGATCGACGAACCCGCGAGCGGCGGGCCCGATGTTTTGCGCGCCATCGAGTCGTCGTTCGAGCCGGACGCGGACGGCAGGTTCGAGGCGCGCAAGGGCGATACGCTGATCTACTTCGTCGAATGGGACAAAGACGGCAAGGTCAGCGCGCAGAGCATCCATCAGTTCGGTTCGGCGACCCTGGATGCCTCGTCGCCGCACTATGCGGATCAAGCGCCAATGTATCTGCGCGAAGAGATGAAACCGGTGTGGCTCGATGAGGCCGAGGTGCGGCAGCATTTGGAGCGGGAGTATCGGCCGGGGCGGCCGTAGCCGCCCCGGAGATCGATCGGGTCAGACCATGTCCTTCAGCAGGATGTTGATCGTCAGGCGTTGGCCGCCGCGCAGAACCTCCAGGATCAGGTTCGTGCCGGGCGGAGCCTTCTTGAGCAGGCGCAGGTCTGGGAGCGAGATGTCGGTCACGGCGCGCTTGCCGTTGACGCCGACGATGCGGTCGCCCTGCTTCAGGCCGGCGGCTTCGGCCGGGGAATGGGTGATCACGTCGACGACATCGAAGGCGCCGTCGCCGAGGTTGACCCAGAAGCCCGCCCGGTCGAACACGTCCGGCGTGTCGTAAAGCTTGTTCTTCTCGAAGAAGATTTCGTGGCGCGGGTAGTTCCAGACGATGTTGAACTTCTTCAGCACGCCGCCGCCGACATTGCCGGCCTGGTAGGCGTCGTTGAAGGAGCCGCCCTTGGCTTGGCTGAGTTCGACGATCGGCGCGTCGACCGAGACGCCGCCCAGCGACAGCCGCTTGCCGCGAACCACCCATGAGCGCGACGGACCGCCGACGCCCCAGCCGGTCACGCCCTGATACTTCGCGCCGTAGCGCTGAACCAGATTGTGCTTGGCGACGAAGGGCGACATGAGGTCGAGCGTGGAGCGCGAGCCTGTGTCGAGCGCGAACTTGCCGGGGATGCCGTCGATCTCGCCCTGAACCTCGGGCATGCGCTCGTTCATATCCATGGGCACGCGCACACCGGGGCCGCGGTAGGCGAAGTTCGACGGTTCGATGAGCACGACTTTCGAGTTCTCGTAGTCCAGGCGAACGACGAAGCGTTTGAAGACCTCGTAGCCGATGATGCCGGTGATGGGTTTGCCCTCGACCTCTTTGAACGCTTCGAGGCCGATCACGACGAAGGTTTGGTTGTCGAGGAAGGCGTCGCCGACTTGCATGCGCGCGACCTTGGTGAAACCCGCTTCCTTGCTGTCTTCACCGGCGCCGGTGGCTTGGATCGCGCCTTCCGCGGAGAGCCCGAGTTCGCGCGCGACCGTCGGGGTGATGACGTTGAGGCCGCCCGTGTCGAACAGGAAATCATAGGCGCGGCCGTTGAGGCGCACTTCCATGTAGATGTGATTGTTGACGAGGCGGAACGGGATCGTCGTGCTGCTGCCCCGCAGGAAACCGAAGTCGCGCTTCGGCGGCGGGGGCGGCGCGAAGGCGGTGCGCGGGGCATCGGCCTCGAACGCCA
Source organism: Alphaproteobacteria bacterium (assembly GCA_016792645.1). Classification (GTDB taxonomy): domain Bacteria; phylum Pseudomonadota; class Alphaproteobacteria; order Micropepsales; family Micropepsaceae; genus SZUA-430. The sequence continues at coordinate 6,053 of JAEUMM010000369.1, forward strand.
CGCTTTCAACTTTGAGGAACGCGTCGTATTTCGTTTCGCCGTTCGTTTGGCGCGCGGCATGGGCGATGAGCTTGCCGTCCACGGAGCGATAGTCGCTGAAAAATGTGGTGCGCAGTTCGCGCGCGTTGCGTTCGGCGATGCGGTCGACGAGGAACGTCTTCGCGTCGATCCACATGTCGAACGGTCTGCCGCCGTCCGGCAAGATGCGCAGGACGTGAAGCTTGCGCGCGCCGTCCGGCGTTTCGCCGGCGTATTCGATGCGGGCTTGCGCGCGGTCGCCATACCAATAGGCGTGCGAGCGGCGATAGGCTTCGTTAACCGCGGCGTGACGCTGGTTCTCCGCGCCTTGGATCACGACCTCCCCCGACGCGTCTTGTTCCCAGACCGTCTTGCCGTCGTAGCCCGACGCCCCTTTGAACGCGCCAAGGTCGTATGAGTCGGCATAGGCGCCGGTGCGCGCGTCCTCGAAACTCTCGGCCGTGCCTTTGAGGCCCGATGTTTCCATGCGCATCTTCGTGCGCACGAACGCCGTGCTGTCCCATGCAGCGCCGCCCGTCGCCGCCTTGTTGCGGGCCAGGATGTCGGCGACGCGCGGGTCGGGCGCGGCGCCCGCAGGGGCGATCAGAAACAAGGCGAGAACGGCGGCGAAAAGGTAATGCACGTCTAAACCCTCCCATCGGGGTTGAAATCGTAACTAGTAGTAGCTAGTACTACTACCATGAAAGTTCAAGCTGCGAAGGCGCTCACTTTTTTGGGATTCTCGGAGATCGAGGCCCTTGTTTACTGTTTCCTGCTGGAGGAGTCGCCGGCCACCGGCTATCGCGTGAGCCACGGGATCGGGAAGCCGACGGCCAACACGTACAAGGCGATCGCGGCGCTGGCCCTGCGCGGCGCGGTTATTATCGACGACAGCGAAAGCCGGCTGTGCCGCGCCGTGCCGCCGGACGAACTGCTGGACCGGCTGGACCGCGAGTTCGACACGCGCAAACGCACGGCGGCGGGCGAGCTTGCGAAGATCCGGCAAGCGGAAGGCGACGACCGGATCTATCACCTGACGTCGGTCGAGCAGGTGATCGAGCGAACCCGCGCGATGCTGAAGAATGCGAAGAACGCGGCGCTGCTTGAGCTGTTTCCGCTGACCGTTCCCTTCTTTGCGGCCGATCTTGAAGCGGCGGCAAAGCGCGGCGTCCAGATTGCGGCAAAGGTCTACGCGCCGGTGACGATCAAAGGCGTGACGCTGGTGCGACCGGACGAATTCGCGCGCGTGCTTTCGGTATGGCCTGGACAGCAGATCAACATCGCGATCGACGGCGAGCAGTTCTTGACGGCCCTGCTGTCGCAGGATGCGTCGACGGTGCATCAGGCGCTGTGGAGCAACAGCACGTTCCTGTCGTGCTTCTACTACAACGCGCTGAACGTCGAGCAGGTGGCGACGGATGTCGAAGTGCGCACGGGTATGGACAGCGCGCTGAACCGGTTGAGCCTGACCCGGCTCAAGCCCGTGGGCTTCCACAAGCTGAACGAGCGCTATGGTGAGCGCACGGTTAAGAAGGGCCGCGCCCGGAAGAACTAAAGTCCGGCCGTCTTCATTCCTGGTGCGGATGTCCGAAATATCCGCCATTCTGTCCCCTTCTCTTCGAATCTGCCGATGCGGCGGGGGATCTGGTCAGTGACGGCTCGACTTGAAGGCCTGATTTTCGGCAATCGTATCGTCATTCTCATCGCGCTGGCGTTGGCGACGCTGACCTCCATCTACGGCGCGAGCTTCGTGCGGTTCGAAGCGGCGCTGGAGAAGCAGCTTCCCGCCGGGCATCCCTACATCGCGACGGTGCTGCAGTTCCGGGACAAGATACCGGGGCTGAACGCCGTCAATATCGTGGTCGAGACGCGCGACAAGACGATTTGGACGCCGGCGTTTCTGCGGAAGCTCAACGACATCACGCAGGACGTGAGTTACGTGCCGGGCGTGTTGCGGGAGTCAGTGACCTCGTTTTGGACACCGAACACGCGCGTCTATGAGGCGACGGAAGGCTCGGTCGACGCGCGGAATCTGATCCCGGCGACGTTGACGGCCGACGCGCTGACCGAGGCGGACGTCGCACGCATTCGCGACGATGCACTGAAAGGCGGGTTTCGCGGGCAGCTGTTCTCATCAGACTTTCGCGCGGCCATGATCACAGCGTCGCTGCAGGACTTGGATCCGCAGGCGCAGAAGCCCATCGACTATTTCGAGATGGCCGAGCGGTTGGAAACGCAGATCCGCGCCAAGTACGAGCGCGACGGCATTACGGTTCGCATGATCGGGTTCGCGCCGTTCATCGGCGCGGTCGCGCGCGAGGCGCGGAGTGCGCTTTGGTTCTTCCTGCTGGCGTTTGCAATAACGACGTTGGCGGCGTTCGTCTATACGCGGTCGTTTGTGCTGGCGGCGCTGGCGGTCGGATGTTCGGCGGTGTCACTGGTCTGGCAGTTCGGGGTGATTGGGTTTGCCGGGATTGGGCTCAATCCGCTGGCGCTGATCATTCCGTTCTTGGCTTACGCGATCGGCGTCAGTCACGGCGTGCAGCAGATCAATTTGATCTCTGCCGGCATCGCCAAGGGGCTTGGTCCGCAAGATGCGGCGCGAGCGTCGTTCCGGCGGTTGTTGTGGCCGGGCGCTAGCGCCCTGATCACGGCGATGGCCGGATTCCTGGCGCTGATCATCGTGCCGATCCCGATGGTGCAGGAGTTGGCCGTGATCGCCGCGATCGGCGTCGCGATGAAGCTGATCTCCAATCTTGTGATGCTGCCGGTGATTGCGAGTTTCTTGCGCTTCAGTGAGGCAGAGATTGAGCGGCAGGCGGCGCTTGCCAACGGGCGGCATGAATTCGTGGGGCGGCTCGCGCCAATGGCGCAACCGCGGCAGGCGCTGATCGTGCTGGGCATCGGCGTGGCGATCTTCGCCGTCTCGGTCGTACTCGCCGACCGGCGCGTCGTTGGCGATGTCGAGCCGGGTGCGCCGGAACTTTGGCAGAGCGCGCGGTACAATCAGGACGCCGCTTTCATTTCGGCGAATTTCAGCAGCAACCTCGATCTCTTCGTCGTGGTCGCTCAGACGCCTCCGGACGCGTGCGTCGATCATAAGATCATGAGCGAGATCGAGCGGTTCGGCGTTGCGATGCGCAAGGTCGAGGGCGTGAAGGCCGTGCAGACGCTGCCGGAGGTGGCGCGGACGATCTATTCGATCATCCTGGAAGGCAATTTGAAGTGGCGCAT
>JAEUMM010000407.1 GCA_016792645.1 Alphaproteobacteria bacterium
CGGCGGCTACGCCAAGGAAATGAGCGACGCCTACAAAAAGAAGCAGGCCGCGCTGATCGCCGAAACGATCAAGAAGCAAGACATCGTCATCACCACCGCGCTCATCCCCGGCCGCCCCGCGCCGGTGCTGGTGACGGAAGATATGGTGCGCTCGATGAAGCCGGGCTCCATCATCGTCGACCTCGCGGCGGAGCAGGGCGGCAACTGCCCGCTGACGAAGCCGGGCGAAACGACCGAAGTGAACGGTGTCAAAATCATCGGCACGTTGAACCTCGCCGGCCGCCTCTCGGCCGACGCGTCGTCGCTCTACTCGCGAAACCTGTTCAACTTCCTTCAGCCCCTGATCGACAAGACGACCAAGGCGCTGAAGATCGACTGGAACGACGAAATCATCAAAGGCACCTGCCTGACGCGCGACGGCGAAGTCGTCCACGCGTCGGTCAAGGCCTGACGGAGCGACCTATGGAAATCGATCCCTTCATCTTCCGCCTGTCGATCTTCGTTCTGGCGATCTTCGTCGGCTACTACGTCGTATGGAGCGTGACGCCGGCCCTGCACACGCCGTTGATGTCGGTCACCAATGCGATTTCGTCGGTCATCATCGTCGGCGCGCTTCTCGCCGTCGCCGTCGACCTGCTCGCGGCAGGCGAGGGCGGCTGGATCGCAAAGATCTTCGGTGTCATCGCCGTCGCCCTGGCCAGCGTCAACATTTTCGGCGGCTTCCTGGTCACGCAGCGCATGCTCGCGATGTACAAGAAAAAGGAAAAGAAGTAGGGCCGATGGCGGATACGGGGCCTAGCCTTTTCGACCTCATCGCCGCGGGGCTCGCCGTCCTCGCGATCGGCGAAGTCGTCGCCGCGCGCTACTTCGCCGACAGCAACAAACTCATCGCCTCGCTTCTGCTATGGGAAGGCGTGGCGATGCTCGCCTGCGGGGGCGTGTTCTACATCCGTCAGAATTTCGATATGTCGACGATCGTAAGCCTGGTCGCCATCTGGATGGCGGGCGCGGGCGTCGGCTTGCTGCGTGCGGGCGTGTTCGACGCCCCGCGCGAATGATCCTTTAGCGCCAAGGCCACATGATGACCGCCGATCTCGCCGCACTTCTCTATCTCGTATCGGGCGTGCTGTTCATTCTGGCGCTGCGCGGTCTGTCGAACCCGGAATCCTCCCGCCGCGGCAACAATCTGGGCATGATCGGCATGGCGATCGCCGTCGGAACGACGCTCGCCGTCGCCGCGCCGCCGGACGCACTCACCTGGGGTCTGATCGCGCTTGGCGTTGCCGTCGGCGGCACGGTCGGCGCGATCACGGCCCGCCGCATCGCGATGACCGCGATGCCCCAGCTCGTCGCCGCGTTTCACAGCCTCGTCGGTCTTGCCGCGGTCTTCGTGGCGGCCGCCGCACTCTACGCGCCGCAAGCCTTCGGCATCGGCGAAGTCGGCAACATCCACATGCAGTCGTTGATCGAGATGTCGCTGGGCGTTGCCATCGGCGCGATCACGTTCTCCGGCTCGATCATCGCCTTCGCCAAACTCAATGGAAACATGTCGGGCGCGCCGATCATTCTCCCGGCGCGCCACATCCTCAACATCGCGATCTTCGGCGCCATCATCGCGCTGATCGTCATGCTCGTGATGAGCCACGGCGCGGACACCTGGACCTTCTGGGCCATCACCGTGCTCGCGATCGTCCTTGGCGTGACGCTGATCGTCCCGATCGGCGGCGCCGACATGCCCGTCGTCGTCTCGATGCTGAACTCGTATTCGGGATGGGCGGCAGCCGGCATCGGCTTCACCCTGGAGAACTCCGCGCTCATCATCACCGGCGCCCTCGTCGGCTCGTCCGGCGCGATCCTCAGCTACATCATGTGCAAGGGGATGAACCGCTCCTTCATCTCGGTCATCCTCGGCGGCTTCGGCGGCGAAGTCGCGCACGCCGCCGGCAAAACCGAAACGCGCCCGGTGAAGTTGGGCTCGGCCGAGGACGCCGCCTTCATCATGAAAAACGCATCCTCCGTGATCGTGGTCCCCGGCTACGGTATGGCCGTCGCGCAGGCCCAGCACGCGCTCCACGAAATGGCGAACAAGCTGAAGAAGGAAGGCGTGAAGATCTCCTACGCCATCCACCCCGTCGCGGGCCGCATGCCCGGCCATATGAACGTGCTGCTGGCCGAAGCCAACGTCCCCTACGACGAAGTCTTCGAACTCGACGACATCAACAGCCAATTCCCGACCGCCGACGTCGCCTACGTCATCGGCGCAAACGACGTGACCAATCCGTCTGCAAAAACCGATCCGAAGTCGCCGATCTACGGCATGCCCATCCTCGACGTCGAAAAAGCGAAGACGGTGCTCTTCATCAAGCGCGGCATGGGCTCAGGCTACGCAGGCGTCGAAAACGAACTCTTCTTCCGCGACAACACCATGATGCTCTTCGGCGACGCCAAAAAGATGACGGAAGAAATCGTCAAGGCGCTCGGATGACCGTGCAGATTCGCGACCTGGATCTGACTCGCGACAAGCCCTCGCTTCTGCGTTTCATCCTCGGTTCAAATGCCTACGAAGCCCAATTCGAATCCGACCGCCGTCTCGACAAAGCCTGCCCCGAAGAGTTCCTGCCCGTACTGCTCGACCGCGCGAAGACAAGGCGGGGCCACGTCTTCGTCGCGGAAGATACCGGCGAGCCCATCGGCTGGGCTGTTTGCTACGTCAATGAACACGACGTCTACGTGCGGCCCGAGGAACGGCCCTACGGCTACGTCTCCGAGCTCTTCGTCGAGGAAGCGGCCCGCGGCCGTCACGTCGGCCGAAAGTTACTGAATGCTTGCGAGGATTATTTCCGAACCCTGAACGTGACGACCGTCCTGATCGGCGCGCTCAGCGCCAACACCCGCGCCGTCCGCGCCTACAAGGCCGCCGGCTATGCTGACTACGATGTTAACCTCCGCAAGGTACTCTAGGACCGCATTCTCAAGGCTGACTTCGCTTGGCGAATTGGCTAGAGAGTGCCAACGAAAGCCGCTTCGAAGGAATCTCAAGATGAAGATGCGTCGCTTCCTGATCGCGCCCGCGCTCGCGGGAATTCTGCTCGTCTCCACGTCGTGCTCGAACCCGTTCGCGCCGACGACGACGTCGGAAGAGGCGGCCGCGACGGTCGCGCCTGAGGTCAAAACGGCGGTTGAGGAATTCCTCAGCAAGTACAACGCCCACGAAGCCGAAGGCGCCGGCGAATTTCTCGCCGACGATCCCGGCTTCCAGTGGCTCGAAGACGGCCGCACAGTCTATGAGACGCGCGCTGCGGCCATCGCGGGCCTGACATCGTTCTTCTCCGGCTTCGCAAGCTCGCGCCTGGAAGCGTATGACATCAAGGTCGTGATGCTGGCAGACGAAGCGGCCGTCGCGACGTTCCGCTACGCTCAGACGATCTCGGCCGGCGGACAGGCCGCGCTGAAAGGCGAGGGCACGATGACCCTGGCGCTGACCCAGCGTGACGGCTCCTGGAAGATCCTCGTCGCTCACAAAAGCGCGAGCGCCTTTCCCCGCTAACCCAATCCCCGGCCTGCCGAAAGGGCCCGGAACACCCTGTCTTTTCGTGGTGTTGATCTTGCACCGCGCCGCATGGTTCTGTGCGGCCCGGGGTAAGTGGGGCATATGGGGGACGCAGTCCTCGAGTTATCGGGCGTAACAAAACGGTACGGCGATTTCCTCGCCGTCGACCGCGTAACCTTTACTGCGCCCAAGGGTAAGATTTTGGGCCTATTGGGCCCCAACGGCGCCGGCAAGACCTCCACCCTGCGCATGATCCTCGGCATCACGCCGCCGACGGACGGCCAGGTCGAAGTCTTTGGCCGCCCGCCCGGCCGCAGCGTTCAGCGCCGCATCGGCTATTTGCCCGAAGAACGTGGCCTCTACCGCCGCATGACGGCCTTCGACACGGTGGTCTACTTCGCGAAGCTAAAGGGCTTATGGGGCGGTAAGGCGCGCGCCCGCGCCCATGAACTGCTTGAAGAACTCGGCCTCGGCCACGTCAAGGACCGCAAGATCGAAGCCCTGTCGAAAGGCATGGCGCAAAAGGTGCAGCTCATCACCGCGATCGCCCACGAACCCGAACTCGTCATCCTCGACGAACCGTTCTCCGGCCTCGACCCGATCAACCAGAACGAACTCGAAGCGGCGATCCGCCGTCTCGCCGACGGCGGCACCACGGTATTGTTCTCGACCCACACGATGAGCCACGCGGAACGCCTCTGCGACCGCTTCGTCATTCTGGTCAAGGGCCGCAAGGCCTTCGACGGCACGCTGAACGAAGCCCGCGCCGCCATCCCGCGCACCGTCAAACTGGAATCCCCCAACGACCTGAGCTTCTTGAGCGGCGTCAAAGGCGTGACCAAAGTCGTGCCGCCCGCCGAAGGCTCGACCCACTGGGACATCATCTTGGCCCCCGGCGCCGATCCGCAGGCCGTGCTCGCCGCCTGCTTTGAGCACAACGTCAAACTGACGCTCTTCGACACCTCGCCGCCGACGCTGCACGAAGTGTTCGTCACGCTGGCCGGCGGCGACGCGGGAGACGCCGCGCCATGAGGCAAGTTTGGCTCATCGCCTGGCGCGGCTTCGTTCAGCACGCAACCTCGCGCGCCTTCCTGTTCGGCCTGCTGTTGCTGCCGCTCTACATGGTGATCGGCGGCATTCTCCCAAGCGCCTCGCAGTCGCAACTCGCAGCGCTCGGCGGCCCCATCCGCCACTTCGCGGTCATCGACAAGACCGGCGCCATGATCCCCGCGATCGACGCCGCGCTCGATCGCGACATCACCGCGCGCGGGCTCTACGCGCTCGCCTACTACGCGAAGGAAAACGCCGACGAAGACAAATTGCGCCAAGGAAACCCGGCCCTTGCGCGCCTCTTGCTCGACGGCGACGTCGACAGCGCGCGCTCGATCGACGAGATCGAGGCCAAGGGCGGCATCATCCAAACCTTCGTCGAACTGCGCCCGTTCCTCAAACCCAACGCCCCACAGTTCCACGAACCGCACCGCCGCTTCTTCCGCATCGAGCCGCCGGCCGACGTAGCGGCCGCCGACAACGTGATCGAAGCAGCACGGCCTTACCTGAAGGCGGAGAAGCTCGTCACCGGCGACTTCGGACCCGTGCAACTCTGGGCCGTGCTCGTCATCCCGAAGGGCTTCCTCGACGGCAGCGAGCCGGCCGAATACCTCACCGACGACACCGACCGCATCGGCCTGCGCGAATTTCTGCGCGAGCCGCTCGACCGCCAGCTAAAGCGCATTCGTGCCGGCGCCTATGTGCCCAAAGACCAAATCGACGATGTCGTCGGTGCGGCGGGCACGATCGTAACCACCGATCCGGAGCCCGACAGCTTGGGCGCGCTGTCGAACATCAAGCAATTCACGGTCATCAGCGCGATCGCCGTCTATCTCCTGCTGTTCATGGCGGTCTTCATGACCGCGAACATGGTCGTGATGGCCCTCGTGGAAGAGAAGAGCAACCGCGTCGCCGAACTCCTGCTCTCATGCGTGCGCGCCGAAACGCTGATGGCGGGCAAGCTGTTCACCGGTCTCTTGCTCGCCATCCTTCTCGTCGGCGTCTGGATGATAAGCGCCATCGTTAGCATCGACACGCTGTTCCCGACCGCCCGCATCATCGTCGACACGCTGATCGAGAACGTTTCGACTATGGAAAAGGCCGCGCAGATATTCATCTTCTTCGCGCTCGCCTACCTCACGATCGCCACCTTCTTCCTGGCCGCGGGCAGCGCCGCGACCTCGATCACCGACGCTCAAGCGATCGTTGCCCCCGCGACGATGATCACGCTGCCGATCTTCATGCTGCCCATTGCAGTCGCCTACGATCCGGCGGGCCTCCTGGCGCGCGTGGCGTCCTATCTGCCGTTCTTCGCGCCCTTCACGATGATGGTCCGCTCGCTCAGCGCCCCCGACGGCATCGATATTTTAGGAGCCTTGGTGGTCAGCGTGCTGACGCTCTGGTGGATGGTCCGCCTTGTCGCCCGCGTCTTCCGCTCGAACTTGCTTCGTCCCGACTCCTCGATCTCGTTCATCGCATTCCTGCGCGACCTCTGGCGCCCGCGTCAGGCTTAAGGGCGCGCAAAAGAAAAGGGCCACCGGTCGAACCGATGGCCCTCAATCCAGTATCCGGAAGACTTAGCCGCGCGGCGTGCGAACCGGCTTCGGCGTCTTCGGCAGCAAACCCTCGCGCTGCAGCTTCTTGCGGTGCAGCTTGCGCGCGCGGCGGACGGCTTCCGCCTTCTCGCGTGCACGCTTCTCGGACGGCTTCTCGTAGTGGTTACGCAGCTTCATCTCGCGGAACAGGCCTTCGCGCTGCATCTTCTTCTTGAGCGCCTTCAGGGCCTGATCGACATTGTTGTCACGCACGATGATCTGCAAAGGAAGCCTCCGGTCGGAATTCAATGAAAAAGGGGCAGCAGCCGCTCCACGCAGCGCACCCCAATAGCGGCGCGGTTGTTACCAGAGCCATGCGGCGCTGTCCACCCTTGCCCCCGCTCCGGCCGCGGCTCATATCAGCCACATGACGATCCGTAAAATCGCGCGAATGGGCCATCCGGTCCTGGGCCAGCGCGCGGAACAAATCACCGACGTAACCGACCCCGAACTGCGACGTTTGGTCGAGGACATGGTCATGACCATGATCGACGCGAACGGCGCGGGCCTTGCCGCCCCCCAGGTCCACGAGCCGATCCGCCTGGTCATCTTCCAGGCCCCCATTAGCCGCGCCGACCCGGGCCTCAGCGAGGCCGAGGCCTACGACCACACGGCCTCCCTGACGGTCCTGATCAACCCGGAAATCGAGATACTGTCGGACGAGAAAGAGGGCGGCTGGGAAGGCTGCCTCTCGGTCCCGGGCCTGCGCGGCTGGGTCGAACGCCCGGCCCACATCCGCTACCGGGGCTTAGGCCTCGACGGCAAACCGATCGAACGTGTGGCCAAAGGGTTCCACGCGCGGGTCGTGCAGCACGAATGCGACCATTTGGACGGCATCCTCTACCCGCAGCGCATGACCGACCTCACGAAGCTCATCTTCGAAAGCGAGACGAAACATTGGCTCGAGCAAAACGCGTAAAGAAGCCCGCCGCGACGCACAGCGAAAACATGCGCGAGAAAATCCTCGCCGAAGCGCTGCCGAACGTCCCGTTCGACGGCTGGTGCGACAAGACGTTGCGTGAAGCCGCCGAACGCGCCGGCGCAACCGACGCCGATCTGAAGGCGGCGTTCCCGCGCGGCGTCAACGACGCGCTGGTCTTCTTCTCCGACGACGCCGACCGCCGCGCCTTCGAGACGATCCAAGACGCTGACCTGAAGGCGATGAAGGTCCGCGAACGCATCACCTTCGGCGTCCGCACCCGCATCGAAGCCGTCGCCGAACACAAAGAAGCCGCCCGCAAAGGCGCCGCCGTCTTCGCCCTGCCGCAAAACGCCTTGGACGGCGCCACCTGTGTCTACCGCAGCGTCGACACGATCTGGCGCGCGGTGAACGACACGTCGACGGATTTCAACTTCTACACCAAGCGCGCGCTGCTCGCCGGCGTCTACACCTCAACGATGCTCCACTGGTTTGCCGACACCAGCGAAGGCTTCGAAGACACCTGGAAATTCCTCGACCGCCGCATCGCCGACGTGATGCAAATCGAGAAGGTGAAATCCCAAGTCATCAAGTTCGCCGAAACCCTCCCGAACCCGCTGACGATCTTGGGTGCCTTGCGCTATCCGCGCCGCTGAGCGTTACGAGAGCCCGATCCACGGCCGAATGGGAATCGCGACAGGGTTATCGCGCCCCAAAGCATCACGATTGCGGTGGCCGTGATCGACAAGATGACGAACGTCGCGAAGGGATCATAGTGCGACCCGTACACGGGAAACAGAAACTGGGCGACGTTGCCCATCGCATGGAACAGCACGGCGACGAACACGCTCTCGCCCGCATTGACGAACAGCCAGACGGTAATCACGCGCAGCGGCAGCATCATTAGGCACTGCCAAAGGATCCACTCGCCGTCGCGGCCGGCTTGAACGAACGGCACGATGTGCCAGACCGACCATATCGTTCCCAAAATCAGGCTCGCGGTCAGCGCGCTCCAACGCTCGCGTAGGATGGGAAACACATAACCCTGCCAGCCGAGTTCCTCGCCGACTGCGCCGACAAGAAACATGAGAAAGAACGGCACGATCGCCGCGAGCGAAATCTCGGGCTCGGGCAACGCGACCCCGAAAGCGCGCAACACAAAATATTCCAGGGCCATCGCCGCCGGCATCAACGCCGCCGCTGCAACGAACCAGCCGACGCCATTCACCCGCCGAGCGTCGACTGCACGTGCCAAGAACCCGCGCACCGCCGCGCCGCCGTCCCGTCGATAGATCAAGACAAGCGCTGCGATCATCGGGGTAAAGGTCATCAGCGCGCCGATCGGCAGATCGATCGGCAGCACCTCTTTGGGGATCTCCCCAACGATCGCACCCAGCACCCAAAACGGTACCGACAGCAACAAAACGAGAAGGAAGAAGGTCGACGCTGTGCGCGGACGCGCGCTCACCGCTCAAACGTGTCCGGCCGCGTGCCCAACGGATAGAGCCGCGTCACGTGCCCCATCTTGCGTCCCTGCCGCGCATCCGTCTTGCCGTAGAGATGCACCGCGGTCGCGGGCAGGGCGGCATGCGTCCGCCAAGCGTTGACCTCATCGCCCAGTAAATTCGTCATCACGGCATCGCTGTGCCGCGTCGCATCCCCCAGCGGCCAGCCGCACACCGCGCGAATGTGCTGCTCGAACTGGCTCACGGTGCAGCCGTCGATCGTCCAGTGGCCGGAGTTATGCACCCGCGGCGCGATCTCGTTGACCAGCAACCGCCCGTCCGGCGCTTCGAACAACTCGACCGCCATCACGCCCACATAGTCGAACGCGTCAAGCAACCGCGACGCAATCTTGTTCGCCTCCGCCTTCAACCGCTGCGGCCCCTTCGCCGGCGCGAGCGTCATGCGCAAAATATGATCGCCGTGCAAATTCTCGACGATGTCATAGCAAGCGACCGCGCCGTCGCCGCCGCGCGCCGCGACCACCGACATCTCGCGCTTGAAATCGACAAAGCCTTCCAGAATGCACTCGACGCGCCCGAACGTTTCGAAACCCGCGATCACGTCCTCGACCGCGCGCACCATGCGCTGCCCCTTGCCGTCATAGCCAAGCCGCGAGGTCTTCAGCACCGCCGGCGCACTGATCGTTGCGAACGCCGCGCGCGCAGTTTCTTCCGACGTCACGGAAGCAAACGGCGCCGTCCCGATGCCGAGCTTTTGCACGAACGCCTTCTCGGCGATGCGATTCTGAATCACCGCAAGCGCCGTCGGATTCGGCCGCACCGGTTTCAGGCTCGCGAGAAACGCGCCCGTATCGCCCGGAATATTCTCGAACTCATAGGTGATGACGTCGACCTGCGTCGCGAACCGCTGCAACGCCATCTGATCGTCGTAGGCGGCCACGATATGCGCGCCCGCAACCTGAAACGCCGGCGAGTCGCGATCCGGCGCGAAGACGACGACCTTCAGCCCCATGCGCGCAGCCGCCATCGCCAGCATGCGCCCCAGCTGACCGCCGCCCAAAATGCCGACGGTCCCGCCGGGCGCGACCGGATGCGTGAGATCAGGCATGGTCCTCATCGACCGGCGCTTCCGGCACGTCCGCCGTTTGACGCGCGCGATACGCGTCAAGCCGCTTCGCCAAATCCTTGTCGCTGATTGCAAGAATCGCCGCCGCCAGCAACGCCGCGTTGATGGCGCCGGGCTTTCCTATCGCCAGCGTCCCCACCGGCACGCCGCCCGGCATCTGAACGATGGACAGCAGACTGTCGAGCCCGTTCAGCCCCGTCGCAGCGACCGGCACACCCAGCACCGGCAGCGTCGTCATCGACGACGTCATCCCCGGTAGATGCGCAGCACCACCCGCGCCCGCGATAATCACCTTCAGCCCCCGCGCCTTCGCGCCACGTGCATAGGCGAACAGGCGGTCGGGCGTTCGGTGCGCGGAAACGATTCGCACCTCGTGGCGGACGCCGAGCTTCTCGAGAGTCTCCGCAGCCTCCGACATGATGGGCCAATCGGAGCGGCTGCCCATGATGATGCCGACATCGGCACTGCCGCGATCGACGGTGGAGGCAAGGTCTTTGCTGGCCGCTTTGGCCATAGGCTTCCTTTCCCGGATGGGACGCGAGGGAGGGATCCCCGCGAAAAGAAGCGCCGATTTATAAGCCCTGCCGTGTACGAAGTGAAACGGTCCTGTTGTTAAGCATTTGGTCGCAGCTTTGCACGGGACCGCGGCAGTCCTAGACTGCCGGCCAATGAAGATCACGGACAAAGGCCCCAAAGGCACCGTCGGCGCGACCGGCGTAGGCGCCTACGCCGCCGTCCAGCGCGCGACGGAGAAAATCGCTGCCGATACGCCGGCGAAGGCGACCGACGTCTCCGAGGTGCTGGGGATTCCGGAGACCGAGCTCACCCCGCGCGTCCGCGCCGCCATCATGAATTTGATGGCCGAGGTCGATCGCCTGCGCCGGGAGCTGGATCGCACCAACGCAAGGCTTGAGGCCGTCGAAACGATGGCCGACCAAGACGGCCTGCTGCCGCTCCTAAACCGTCGCGCCTTCGTCCGCGAGATGTCGCGCGTCATCTCCTTCGCCGAACGCTACGAGGTTCCGGCAAGCCTCATCTATTTCGACCTCGACGGTTTCAAGGCGCTGAACGATACATACGGCCACGCCGCCGGCGATGCCGCGCTCGGTCACATCGCCAACTTGTTAACGGGCAACGTCCGCGAATCAGATCTGGTCGGCCGTCTGGGCGGCGACGAATTCGGGGTCATTCTGGCGAAGGCCGACCAAGAGCAGGCCGAGAAGAAAGCCCGCTCTCTCGCGGACCTCTTCCGCGCCAATCCGTTCGTGTGGGAGGAAAAGGCCGTCGCGCTGTCGTTCGCCTACGGCGTTCACGGCTTCCAGAAGGGCGAGGACGTCGATACCGCGATGGCCAACGCCGACAAGGCCATGTACGCCGCAAAGCGCGACGCTAAGCGATAATGTCCGGCAGAATATCGTCTTCAAGCTTCGTGATCTGGTCGCGCAGCATCAGCTTGCGCTTTTTCAGACGCGTCAGCTGCAGCTGATCGAAGGGACGGGACGCGATCAGCGCCTGAATCGCTTCATCCAGGTCGCGATGCTCCTGCCGCAGCTGCGCAAGCTTCAGCAGCGTCGCTTTGTCCGCCGTATCCGTAGCGCCGCTTTCATTGGCGGCAATGGGGGTGCTGCTGACGAGCGACAACCCGGGGCTTTCTCCGCCCTCTCCGTCTTTTGAAAAACCCATGGTGTGCGAGCGTGCGCGCCTTTGCACTTCTGCCGATCGTGGAATTCTAGCATACGCGGAACCGGCCTGTCTCCGCATAACGCCGACGCGTAGGCGATCAGCTTTAATTTTCAAGCACTAAGCACCGTCAAACGCGACGCTTTCGCATTAACATTTTGTTCGCACAGAGCGAAATGAGGGCGCTGACAAGCGGAAGAATCTGTGTTTAGATTTTGTGTCTACCAACGGAGGCACTCGACTATGGGCCTTGAGTCACATCTCCAGGAACTCGCGGAAAAACATCACAAATTGGACGAGCAAATTCACAGCGAACAGCTCCGCCCGCACCCTGACGATCTGATGCTCGTCGAACTCAAGAAACGCAAACTCCGCCTGAAAGAAGAAATCGAACGACTCCGACACGAAGTTCACTAGAACCGTTCGGGGCTCACTCTCATCCTCACGTAATCAGCGTTGATCGACGCCAAGGGCGTGGCGGTCCAAAGACCGTCACCCGTCTCGGCGAAACGCAGTAGGCGTAACGCCTAACTGCGCCTTGAACGCGCGCCGAAGCCCTAGCGCAGCGCCGCCGCCGCCGCGTCCATGCCCGGATCGCGGCCCGCGAGATAGGCCTCGATCGTCCACGGCGCGCCGATCGCCGGTGCCAGCGACGGCACCGCAATGGGAAAACGCACCACCGGCTCATGGCAATCGGTGTAGCCGCGGCAGCCGTTGGCATAGTCGTGCCGTTCGGTCGCGCTAAGCAGTTCGATCTGCGAGTTCGGCAATGTCACGATGCTGCCCTCGGAGAAGAAATTGAGCCGGTCGCCGACCTCTTCGCCGATGATGGTCACGCGGTCGGGCGCCGCCTGCTTCAAATAGCCGACGCTCGAAATCGCGGCCGAGAAGGTCCACGGACTGGTGAGCGCGATCACGCGCCCCGGCACGCGCTTGGGCAGGGCCTGCATGAAATCGCGCGTGGTATTCAAGTCGCCGCCGCCGTTCATGCGCATGTCGAGGATCGCATGCGTCGGCCGCTTCGCCGCCAGGACGTCTTCCAACTCTTTCAGGAAACTAGCGATCGTCCGCTTCTCGCCGTCGTTGTTCTGGCGAAGGTCGATGACGATCGCGTTCAGATCGTCGGCCATGCGCCAGCGAAACGGATTGTCGGGCTCGGTCAGCGGCCACGGCACGTTCTGGGTCAACGCCGGTCGCCACAGGCCGCCCTCCGCCGGCATAGCTTCCGGAAAGAACCACCGCTCCGCGTTCGCGCGCGGACGATTCGGGTTCGCCGGATCGGGCACAAGCCGCCGCTCCACCATCGCGCCGCTGCGCGTCTGGAATTGATACGTCGCGGCCGTGGGTGATGCGATCAACCCAAGCGCATGCATCTGATCGGGGCTCTCGAGGAAGTAGCTCACATTGCGATCGCGCCAAGCAGCCGTGCCGCCGGCAAGGCTGCGCGCCGCATCGCGATAGGTGGCGGTAGGCTTCCCGTCGATCGCCACAAGCCGCGCGCCCAACAGATCCGCATTCTCTGGCTTCGTCCGCAGCACATAGAATCCGTCGCCGAACGGCACCAACCGCACCTCGACGCGGTTGTAGCGGCGCGAGCGTGGCCCTGGGAAGAACGCGGAGTGCCCATTGTCGGCGAGCGCAACGATGCGCGAAATCTCAAGCTCGAAGTAAACTTGACTGACGCTCGGCGCTTGCGCCTGCAGCGCCGCAAGACGCTTGTCCGCTTCAGCGCGCGCCGCAGGTGTGTATGCTTTGTCCTTGCCCAGATACTCGCTCCGAAAGACGGCGATGTCCGCGACGCGACCCTCCGCCGTTGCAACGACAGCCGGCGCCGGCTGTGAAGCCGCTATGGGCGCAAACAGCAGAGCGCCGACGAACCCGACGGCATAAAACGCGCGCATGCATATCCCCCGCTCTCAAGGCGGCGCCAGCTTGGCGCGCCGGGCAGGGCGTGACCACCCGCTCTCACGCCCTTGTGAACCTGTGCCGTCCAGAATGCGAGGCTGCGCTACGCAGCTTCAGCCTTGTCGCGCAGCTTGAATTTCTGGATCTTGCCCGTCGACGTCTTCGGCAGTTCGCAGAACACGATCGTGCGCGGCACCTTGTAGCCGGCGATCTGGCTCTTCACAAAGGCGATGATCTCGTCCGGCGTCGCCTTCGCGCCCGACTTGAGTTCGATGAACGCGACCGGCGTCTCGCCCCATTTCTCGTCGTGCTTGCCGACGACGGCGGCAAGGCCGATGGCCGGATGCTTCATCAGCACGTCCTCGACCTCGATCGACGAAATATTCTCGCCGCCCGAAATGATGATGTCCTTCGACCGGTCTTTCAGCTGGATGTAGCCGTCCTTGTGCCACACGCCCAAATCGCCCGAGTGAAACCACCCGCCCTTGAACGCTTCCTTCGTCGCCTTCGGGTTCTTCAGATACCCGCGCATGACGACGTTGCCGCGGAAGAACACCTCGCCCATCGTCTCGCCGTCACGCGGCACGTCTTCCATCGTCTCCGGATCTTTGACGGCAAGCGCCTCGAGCACCGAATACCGCACGCCCTGACGCGCCTTGATCTTCGCGCGCTCTTCCATGGGCAGCGCATCCCATTCCGAATGCCAAGCATTCACGACCGCCGGTCCATACGTCTCGGTCAGCCCATAAACGTGATGCACCTGGAACCCGGCCGCCTCCATCCGCGCCAGCGTCGCCGCCGGCGGTGGTGCAGCGGCCGTCATGAACTCGACCTTCGTCTTCAGCGCCTTGCGTTCCGCATCGCTGGCGTTCACCAGCATGCCCATCACGATCGGCGCGCCGCACATATGCGTCACGCCGTAACGCGCGCACGCCTCGAACATGTTCGCGGCGTTCACGCGGCGCAGACAAACATGCGTTCCCGCGACGACCGAAATCGTCCACGTGAAGCACCAGCCGTTGCAGTGAAACATCGGCAGCGACCACAGATAAATCGGATGCGCGCGGATCGAAGCCGAGATCACGTTCCCCAGCGCCAGCAGATAAGCGCCGCGCGAATGAAACACGACGCCCTTCGGATTGCCCGTCGTGCCGCTGGTGTAGTTCAACGCCACCGCCTGCCACTCGTCCGCCGGCAGCGACCACGCGAAGTCCGGATCGCCGGTCTTGAGAAAATCCTCGTACTCCATCTCGCCGATCAACTCGCCGCCGTCGTACTCCGGATCGTCGATGCCGATAATGAAGGGCTTGGCCTTGCACAGCTTCAGCGCCTCGCGCGCCAGCGCCCCGAACTCCTTGTCCACGATCAAGGCCTTCGCTTCGCCGTGATCGAGGATGAACGCAATCTCCTGCGCGCTGAGCCGATAGTTGATCGCGTTCAACACGCCGCCCGTCATCATCACACCGTAATGCGCGTCGAGCATCGGCGGAATATTCGGCGCAATCACCGCGACCGTATCGCCAAGCCCGATCTTCCGCTTGACCAACGCCGACGCCAACCGCCGGCACCGCTCATAAAATTCCGCATACGTGAACTTCTGATCGCCGTGCAGAATGGCGATGGTCTTGGGATACGTGAAAGCCGCGCGCTCCAAGAACGACAAGGGCGACAGCGATTGATAATTCGCCGGGTTCTTGTCCAGATCGCGCGTATAGGCGTTCCCCTTCGAAACGTTCGCAGTCTTGCCCTTCGCAGCCGCCGGCTTCGACCGCACGGCCGCCTTCGCCTTCTGCTTCGGCAGGCTCTTCGCGGGTTTGGCCTTCGCTTTAGCCGGTTTCACCTTGCGTGCGCTTCCCATGACTGTCCCAGATTTCGTGTTTTTGCGGTGGCGGACCGTACCCAACACCGGCCCAACCGGCAACACGCGCGGGCGACGAACCGACGCAGTACGGCGGCCCTGGCAGACCACCGCGCGAAGGTCTAAGAGCTTGGCCCCCATGCACGCCCGCGTCACCTCGGCCGACCTTGCGAAGATCACGGCCCTCGTCGCAACGGCCGTGATCATGCTGCTTGCCAACGGCCTGCAGAACACGCTCGTACCCGTGCGCGCCCATGCGGAGGGTTTCTCGGCCACCGCCATCGCGCTGATGGGTTCGGCCTACTTCGTCGGCTTCCTCGCCGCCTGCATCCTCTGCCCGCGCCTGATCGACCGCGTCGGCCACATCCGCACCTTCGCCGTCTTGTGCGCAGCGACCGCAGCGATCGTCCTCGCGCATGCCATGATCGTGGACCCGGTGGCGTGGGGAGTCATGCGCGCCGGCATCGGCTTCTGCGCCGCCGGCATGTATGTCGTCATCGAAGGCTGGCTGAACCAGCAGACGCACAACAAAATCCGCGGCCGCATTTTCACGCTCTACGCCGCCCTCAACAACCTCGCCCTCTTGGCCGGCCAGTATCTCTTCACGCTCGGCAACCCGCGCGACTACGAGCTCTTCTCGATCGCAGCCATCCTGACCATGGCCTGCATGCTGCCCGTCGCGCTCACGCGCCAGCCCGAGCCCGCGCGCGTCGGCGTGGTCCGCCTGCGCCTACGGCGTCTCTACAAACTCTCGCCCGTGGGCGTCATTGGCGCGGTCGCGGTGGGTTTGGTCAGCGGCGCGTTCTGGACGCTGGCGCCCGTCTTCGCCGAAGCACGCGGCATGACCGGCGACGGCGTCGCGCTCTTCATGGCGGCGACGATCTTGGGCGGCGCGTTCGCCCAGTGGCCCTTAGGCCGCCTCTCGGACTTCACCGACCGCCGCCTCGTGATCGGCATGGCAGCCGCAGGCGCGGCGTTTGCGGGCGTGGTGCTGGCCATCCCCGCACCCTTCGGCATCGCCAACGAGACGTGGATGCTGATGGGCGGGATGCTCTTCGGCGCAACCGCGTTCCCCATCGGCGCGCTCACCAACGCGCACCTGAACGACCACGCGCGCCAAGAGGAGATGACCGAGTTCGCGTCGTCGAACCTGTTCGTCTACGGCACCTTCGCCGCAATCGGCCCGGCCATCGCCGCCGGCGTCATCGCGTTGGGCGGCATGAGCGCGATATTCTTCTACACGGCCAGCGTCCACGCCGCGTTCGTGATCTTCGTCGTCTATCGGATGGTGGCCCGCGGCCCGCTCGCCCAAAGCGAACGCGAGCCCTTCGAGCCGGTGCCGGAGCAACCGGCGCCGCTCCATCTCTCGACGGACGGCGCCGCTGCCAAGCAAGCTTAGGTCTTGTCGCGCGCCCGTTGGAACGACGCGAACACCGACGCCGGATCGTATTTCAGCTGCGGCGCATCTTCGTCCGGTTGCTCAGGCTTGGCCGTGGCTTCGCTGGCCGGGCGCAGCGTCGCGCCTTTGGCCTCTGCCGCCGGCGCACCCTTCGACTTGCGCGCGGACGCCTTCTCGACCGCGAGGTCAAGCTCAAGCTGCGACGTCAGCCCCAGCGTCACCGGATCGACTGGCTTGATGTTGGCGATGTTCCAATGCGAGCGCGTCCGAATCTGCTGAATAGTGGCCTTCGTCGTGCCGACGAGCTTGCCGATCTCCGGGTCGGTCAACTCCGGGTGGTTGCGCACCAGCCACGCGATCGCATCCGGCCGGTCCTGACGGCGCGACACCGGCGTATAGCGCGGGCGGCCCTTCGCCTTTGCCGGCGCCATGTCGACCGACGGCTTCGTCATCACCAAACGCTTGCGCGGATCCTTCTCCGCCGCCGCGATTTCCTCGCGCGTCAGCTGGCCCATCATCACCGGATCCAAGGGCACGATTTTTTCGGGATGCATGTCATCCGCCATCGCCTTGATCTCAAGCGCGTGCAGCGCGCAGAACTCGGCGATCTGGTCGAACGTCAGCGTCGTAAAATTGAGCAGCCACATGGCGGTCGCCTTGGGCATCAATGGCTTCGACATAGGTAAACCTCTCCTGAGGGCGCCAGCGGGGTAACCGCCAGGCCACGAAATCACCTCGAAGTAAGGGAGTTTCAGGCGCCTATATAATCGCTGCCGCGCCCGGAGGAAAGCGAAAAACCGCTGCGGAATTCAAGGCGTCAGCAAGATTTTCCCGATATGGCTCGACCCCGCCATCTTGGCGTGCGCCTCGCGCACCTTCGCCAGCGGAAACACGCTGTCGACGACGGGCTTTACCTTCTTTGCCTCGATCAACGGCCAAACCTCGCGCAGCACCGATTGCGTAATCTCGGCCTTCTCCGCGTGGCTGCGCGCGCGCAGAGTCGACCCGCTGATCGTCAACCGCTTCAACATCAAGACGATGAGATTGAGCGTCGCCGTCGATCCCTGCTGGAACGCGATGTTGACCAGCCGCCCCTCCATCTTCAGCAGCCCGATATTCTTCGCAATGTAATCCCCGCCCACCATATCCAGGATCACATCGACGCCCGCGTTCCCCGTCTCCGCGCGCACCACGTCGACGAAATCCTCCTCGCGATAATTGATCGCCCGCGCCGCGCCGAACCCGACGCAAGCATCGCACTTGTCCTTCGACCCGGCGGTCGTGAACACGCGATGCCCACGCGCCGCAAACAACTGAATGGCCGCAGTCCCGATCCCGCTCGACCCGCCATGCACCAGCAAAGTCTC
>JAEUMM010000426.1 GCA_016792645.1 Alphaproteobacteria bacterium
GAGGGGTTGGGGGTGAGGGTGGGACGCTCCACCGCACCAACCACCGAAATGATCTGAGGCCTGCACGTGCTCCCACCCTCACCCCCAACCCCTCTCCCGCCCAGGCGGGCGAGGGGTGAAGTTGGCGCAGATCGTTTGTGAAGCGTCATCATGTCTCCGCGCGTGAGATGGCTTTGCGTTGCATCTCGACAAGTTCGCCGATGCCGGCGCGGGCGAGCGCCATCAGTTCCAGGAGTTGGGCTTGGGTGAATGGGTCGCCTTCTGCGGTGCCTTGGACTTCGACGATGTTGCCGGCGCCGGTCATGACGAAGTTGGCGTCGGTGCCGGCGGAGGAGTCTTCTTCGTAATCGAGGTCGAGGACGGATTTGCCGTTGTGGATGCCGCAGGAGATGGCGGCGACGTGGTCCTTCACGGGCAGTGCTTTGATCAACTGGTCGCGCTTCATCAGCTCGAAACATTTGTGGAGCGCGACGAAGCCGCCGGTGATGGCCGCCGTGCGGGTGCCGCCGTCGGCTTGGATGACGTCGCAGTCGATGAGGATCTGGCGTTCGCCGAAGCCGGTCATGTTCGTCACAGCGCGCAGGGCGCGTCCGATGAGGCGTTGGATTTCTTGCGTACGGCCGGACTGTTTGCCTTGGGCGGCCTCGCGGCGCATGCGCTCGTTGGTTGCGCGGGGGAGCATGCCGTACTCTGCCGTCACCCAACCTTTGCCGGTTCCTTTGAGGAAGGGTGGGACGGAATTCTCCAAACTCGCGGTGCACAGCACATGCGTGCGGCCGAACTTCACCAGGCATGAACCTTCTGCGTGCACGGATACGCCCGTTTCGAGGGAAACCTCGCGCAGTTGATCGGGGCGGCGGCCGGATGGGCGCATGAGCGGTGTACTTCCTTGGCTTGAAGTTTGGGGGCGTAGGCGCTACCTAGCCTCACGCTTGAGGGTCATGCAACGGCCGTTTTTGGGCGGAAAACCTTAGCAAATTCAGGCATGAACGAACGACAGATCCCACATACGAAGCTGCCGGTTACGACACAGATCGGTGAGCTGTCCGAACGGTCGCGCGACATCTTTCGCAGCATCGTGGAGTCGTATCTGGAGACCGGCGAGCCGATCGGTTCGCGGACCTTGTCGCAGCGGGGCATCAAATTGTCGCCGGCGTCGATCCGCAACGTGATGTCGGATTTGGAGCATGCCGGGCTGCTCGAAGCGCCGCATACCAGCGCGGGCCGCGTGCCGACGCAGATCGGTTTGCGCATGTTCGTCGACGGCTTGCTGGAAGTCGGCAACCTGGCGACCGACGAGCGTCAGGGGATCGAGGCGCAACTGGCAGCCGGCGGGCGAAAAATCGAAGACGTTTTGATGCAGGCGTCGGCGCTGCTTGCCGGACTTAGCCAGTATGCGGGATTGGTCGTGACGCCGAAGCGCGACTCGGCGTTGAAACACGTTGAATTCGTCGCCCTGGGTCCGCAGCGCGCCATGGTCATCATGGTCAGCGAAGACGGGGCGGTCGAGAACCGGATGATCGAGACGCCGCTGGGATTACCGGCATCGACCTATGTCGAGGCCAGCAATTATCTCAGCGCGCGCATGCGCGGACGGACGCTGGAAGAAACGCGCAGCGATATTCTGGAGGAACTCACGGCACAGCGCGCAGAGCTCAGCGAGATTACCGCGACACTCGTGGCAGGTGGACTGGCGGAGTGGGGTGGCGCGCAAAACTCTACACCCTCTCTGATTGTGCGCGGCCAAGCGCGCCTGCTTGAAGATGTCGCCGCAGCGCAAGGACTTGAGCGCGTACGGCAATTGTTCGACGACATCGAGCGCAAGAACGATCTGATCCAGTTGCTTGAGCTTGCCAAGACCGGGGACGGCGTGCGCATCTTCATCGGGTCTGAAAACAAGCTCTATTCTCTGTCGGGGTCGTCGGTTATTGCCGCGCCCTATTCCGATCACACGCAGCGGATCGTGGGTGTTATCGGGGTGATCGGCCCCACGCGGTTGAACTATGCGCGTATCGTGCCGATGGTCGACTACACCGCGCGCGTGATCAGCCGCTTGATCAATCAGCAGAAATAACCGGGATTCTTGAAGCGATGAGCGGACCGAAAAACGAAGACAACCCACAATCACCCTTCTCGGGGCTGCTGTCGGACCCGTTGGACGTCACGGTCAGCAACGACGATGCCGCCTCGGCCGACATCGCACGCGAGGCGGCGCAGATCGCCAGCCTGCATGCGGAAATCGCGGAGTTGAAAGACCGTTATCTGCGATCCGTCGCCGAAGTGGAGAACGTGCGCAAACGGTCCGAGCGCGAGAAGCTTGAGGCAGGGCAGTTCGCCTTTTCGCGTTTTGCGAAGGACTTGCTTAGCGTCGTCGACAATTTCTCGCGTGCGCTGGACGCTCTGACCCCGGACGTTCGCGCGGCGCTGCCCGCGGCGGCGCGGCCGGTGATCGACGGGGTCGAGGCCACGCAGCGCGAGATGCTCGCCATCTTCGAGCGGCACGGCGTCAAGCGGATCGAGGCCAAGGGTAAACGCTTTGACCCGAACCTACACGGTGCGATCGCGGAGTTTCCTTCGCCCGACCATGCGGCCGGAACGGTCATCGACGTCGCGCAACAGGGCTATACGATCGGCGGACGGTTGCTGCGCGAAGCGATGGTGACGGTGTCGTCCGGCGCGCCGGCGCGCAGTGGCGCAGGATCGTCGTCGCTGGACACCCAGGCCTAGCCTCTAGTTCGAACCTTCGCCGCCGCCGCCATCACCGTTGTGATGAAAGTCCGGCGCGTCGTCGTCGTCCGATTGCGCGGGAAAGATCCCAAACCAACCGCCGCCATCGCGCTTCCTTCCGCCGCGGCCCAGCCACGCGTCGCGCCGCTCCAGATGCAACGCGCCGCTGATCATCAGCCAGATCGCCGCGACCAGAAACGCGATGATTCCGAGAGCGACCCAGCCGTTGCCGGAGATGGAGGGCGTTCGCGCCGTCGCCTGCGCGACGCTGCTTGAACCAAAGAAGGCCACCGACGCGGTGGTGGCTGCTGTTCGATACCGGACAAGATTGCTTGGCATGCGCTCGCACCCCTTCGTGCCTTGCCGACCCCGTCCTATTTGGGATGTCTCGATGGCGAATGTGTGACCGGCACCGACTTTATTTCCGCCCTTCGCTCACACGGGGCCTCGAAACGCTCGGCCAGACCTTCGGCGCGGTGATTGAGCCCAGGCCTGCCGCAGGCAGCCGTGGCCGAGGCTCGCGCGAAGGGAACCGGCGATGCAACTGAGACCAGAAGCACGGCTCTTCCACGTTTCGAAAACTGGTGCCTCCTCGTCCTTCGGACAGGTTCGACGATCCGCACGGTGACAGGGGGGCCAAAATCACGATCTTGGCGTGATTGGCTGGGACTTCCGGGGCTGATGAGGCATTCGGCCGCCGTGGTTTTCACGACGGCGTCCGCTTGCGGGGCGGGGGTGGCCCCCCTATATCTGGCCCTGAAAGCCGCAGATTCATGCGGCATCCCAGAATCTGAAACCAAGCGTTACATGGGGATGACGGGCGGGTGCTTCCTTGAAGAAGGCCCGCGGGTTCATCCGCCGAACTAGAAAGGTATAATAAATGGCTAAAGTTATCGGGATCGACCTCGGCACCACGAACTCGTGCGTCGCCATTATGGAAGGCGCCCAGCCGAAGGTTCTTGAGAACGCGGAAGGCGCGCGGACCACGCCCTCGATCGTCGCCTTCACCAAGGACGGTGAGCGGTTGGTCGGGCAGGCCGCCAAGCGCCAGGCGGTCACGAACCCGGAGTACACCTACTTCGCCATCAAGCGCCTGGTCGGGCGCAAGTTCGAAGATCCGATGACCCAAAAGGACATCGGCATGGTGCCCTACAAGATCATCAAGGCCGACAACGGCGACGCGTGGGTGCAGGGCCGCGAGAGCGAAAAGCTGTCGCCGAGCCAAGTGTCCGCCTACACGCTGCAGAAGATGAAGGAAACGGCCGAAGGTTATCTCGGCGAGAAGGTGACGCAGGCCGTCATCACGGTTCCCGCGTACTTCAACGACGCGCAACGTCAGGCAACGAAAGACGCGGGCCGGATCGCCGGTCTTGAAGTGCTGCGCATCATCAACGAGCCGACGGCGGCGGCGCTTGCCTACGGTCTCGACAAGAAAGAAGCCGGCACGATCGCGGTCTATGACCTTGGCGGCGGCACGTTCGATATTTCGATTTTGGAAATCGGCGACGGCGTCTTCGAGGTGAAGGCGACGAACGGCGATACGTTCCTGGGCGGCGAAGACTTCGACATGCGTCTCGTCGACTACTTGGCGGACGAATTCAAGAAGGAGCAGGGCATCGATCTGCGCAAGGATCGTTTGGCTTTGCAGCGTTTGAAGGAAGCGGCGGAGAAGGCGAAGATCGAGCTGTCGTCGACGACGCAGACGGAAGTGAACTTGCCGTTCATCACCGCCGACGCGTCGGGTCCGAAGCATCTGACCACGAAGCTGACGCGCGCGAAGTTGGAGTCGCTGGTCGACGATTTGATCCAGCGCACGCTGGCGCCGCTCAAGGCTTGCATGAAGGACGCGGGCGTTACGCCTGCCGACATCGCGGAAATCGTTCTCGTCGGCGGCATGACGCGTATGCCGAAGGTGCAGCAGATCGTCAAAGAATTCTTCGGCAAAGAACCCCACAAGGGCGTCAACCCGGATGAAGTCGTGGCCATTGGCGCTGCCATTCAAGCGGGCGTGCTGAAGGGCGAAGTCAAAGACGTTCTGTTGCTCGACGTGACGCCGTTGTCTCTCGGCATCGAAACGCTGGGCGGCGTGTTCACGCGCCTCATCGAACGCAACACGACGATCCCGACGAAGAAGTCTCAGGTGTTCTCAACCGCCGAAGACGGGCAGACGGCGGTGACGATCCGCGTCTTCCAGGGCGAGCGCGAGATGGCTGCGGACAATAAGTTCTTGGGCCAGTTCGACCTTGTCGGCATTCCGCCGGCGCCGCGCGGCATGCCGCAGGTGGAGGTCACCTTCGACATCGACGCGAACGGCATCGTGAACGTCGCGGCGAAGGACAAGGCGACCAACAAGGAACAGACGATCCGCATTCAGGCTTCGGGCGGTCTCAACGAGGCCGACATCCAGAAGATGATGCGCGAGGCGCAAGAGCACGCGACCGACGACAAGAAGCGCAAGGAGCTTGCCGAGACGCGCAATCGCGCGGACCAAGCCGTGCATGAGGTCGAGAAGGCCATGAAGGAGCACGGCTCCAAGGTCGGCGAGACCGAACGCTCTGCCATCGAAGCGGCGATCGTCGCCGTGAAGGATGGCCTGAAGGGCGAGGATCCGGATTTCATCAAGTCGAAGACCGAGGCACTGTTGCAGGCGTCGCTCAAGCTGGGTGAGGCGATGTACAAAGGCGCCAATCCTGACGCGGGCGCGGCCGGCGGCGACCCGAGCGACGGCGGCGGCGACCCGGGGGCTGCGGCTGCAGGCGGCGCGACCGACGGGGCCGACGTGGTCGATGCCGACTACGAGGAAGTCGACGAGGAAAAGAAGAAGAAGGGCGGCGCGCGCTAACGGCGCGCGTTTCCTTTAGTGTGGTCCGATTCGTAGCGCGATGCGTGCTCGGCGAGACGTATGTCCAAGCGTGACTATTACGAAGTTCTGGGGGTAGCGCGGCGGGCAACGGCCGACGAGATGAAGGCCGCCTATCGCAAGAAGGCGAAAGAGCTTCATCCCGACCGTAACCCCGGCGACGCGCAGGC
>JAEUMM010000489.1 GCA_016792645.1 Alphaproteobacteria bacterium
GAGACGATGCTGTGGTGCGCGAAGTCGCGCGGGCAGAAGAGCTATACGTTCAACTACGACGCCATGAAGTCGTTGAACGACGATCTGCAGATGCGCTCGGACTGGCTGCTGCCGCTGTGTACCGGCGGCGAGCGTCTGAAGGACGACAAGGGCGCGAAGGTTCATCCGACGCAAAAACCGGAGTCGCTGCTGCATCGCGTGTTGCTGGCGTCGTCGAAGCCGGGCGATGTGGTGCTCGATCCCTTCTTCGGTACGGGCACGACGGGTGCGGTCGCCAAGAAGCTCGGCCGCCGCTTTATCGGTATCGAGCGCGATCCGTCCTACATCGCCGCCGCGAAGAAGCGCATCGCGATGGTGTCGGCGAGCGCGCCTGAAGACCTTGAAATCACGAAATCGAAGAAAGAGGAGCCGCGCGTGCCGTTTGGAATGATCCTGGAACGTGGACTGCTTGAGGCCGGCACGAAATTGTACGACCCCTCACGCAAGCATGCCGCGCGCGTGCGGGCCGAC
Source organism: Alphaproteobacteria bacterium (assembly GCA_016792645.1). Classification (GTDB taxonomy): domain Bacteria; phylum Pseudomonadota; class Alphaproteobacteria; order Micropepsales; family Micropepsaceae; genus SZUA-430. The sequence continues at coordinate 511 of JAEUMM010000489.1, forward strand.
GGCTCGCTCGTCTGCCGCGACGCGACGGGTTCGATCCACCAGATCGCTGCGCGCGTGCAGGGCTTGCCCGCGTGCAATGGGTGGACCTACTGGCACTTCGACGCGCAGGGCGCGCTGAAACCCATCGACGTCCTGCGCCAACAGGTGCGGTCGGAGATGCACTAGACTGCACTTTTCTGCGCGGCGCGTTTGATACAAACGCGCCGCGGTCTGGTACCGTCGCTGCCCTAAGCGCGAGAGGTTCAGACAATGGCTGACGAACAAGCCAAACCCACCGGTCCCGATCTCACCCAAGGCGTGCCGCTCACCGACTTAGCCGACGGCGCGATGCTCGTCGGCCATGTGGGCGACGATGCTGTCTTGCTCGCGCGGCGTGGGGCCGAGGTGTTCGCGATCGACGCGCATTGTTCGCACTATCATGGGCCGTTGGCCGACGGATTGCTTGTCGGCGATACCGTGCGTTGTCCATGGCATCACGCATGTTTCGATCTTCGCACCGGTGAGGCTGTGCGCGCGCCGGCGATCAGTCCGCTCTCTTGCTGGTCCGTCGAACAGCGCGACAGCAAGGTGTTCGTGCGCGAGAAACGTACCGCGGCGAAGGCGAAGCCGCGTCCGGCGCATGCGCCGGAGAAGGTCGTGATCGTCGGCGGTGGGGCGGCCGGGTTTGCGGCGGCGGAGATGCTGCGGCGCGAGGCCTACCAAGGCAGCATCGTCATGCTGAGCAACGACGATGCGCCGCCGGTCGACCGGCCGAACCTCTCCAAGGATTATCTCGCGGGAACTGCGCCGGAGGATTGGTTGCCGCTTCGGCCGGACGACTTCTATGCCAAGAACCACATCGACCTGAAGCTTAAGGCCGACGTCGCGAGCATCGACGCCAAATCGCGTAGCGTCCTTCTGGCAAGCGGCGGTGCCGTGGCCTACGACCGGTTGCTGCTTGCGACCGGGGCCGAGCCGATCCGGCTTTCGCTGCCGGGGATCGATCTGCCGCATGTGTTCACGCTGCGCACGGTCGGCGATTGCCGCGCAATCATCAAGCGCGCCGAGGGTACGAAGCGCGCTGTCGTGATGGGCGCGAGTTTCATCGGGCTTGAAGCTGCGGCATCGCTGCGCAATCGCGGTATCGAGGTGCATGTGGTGGCGCCCGAGAAGGTGCCGATGGAGCGGGTGCTGGGTGCGGAGATGGGAAAGTTCGTCCGCGCGCTGCACGAAGAGCACGGCGTCGTCTTCCATCTGGAAGACTCCGCAACCGCGATCGACGCGCAAAAGGTCACGCTCAAGAGCGGCAAGACGCTTGCTGCGGATCTGGTCGTCGCGGGCGTCGGCGTGCGGCCGCGACTGACGCTGGCGGAGAAGGCGGGCCTTGCCATCGACAAAGGCGTGACGGTCAACGCCTACCTTGAGACGAGCGCGCCGGAGATTTTCGCCGCCGGCGACATTGCGCGGTGGCCCGATCCGCACAGCGGCGAGAACATTCGTGTCGAGCACTGGGTTGTCGCTGAGCGACAGGGACAGACGGCCGCGCTCAACATGCTCGGACGGCGGGAGAAACACACGGACGTGCCATTCTTCTGGAGCCAGCACTACGACATCCCGATCAACTACGTCGGTCACGCGGAAGGGTGGGATGAGCTGCAGATCGACGGCGACATCGCGGCGAAGGACTGCCTGCTGCGCTATAAGCGCAAGGGACGCATCCTGGCCGTCGCGTCGATCTTCCGCGACGTCGAGAGTCTAAAGGCTGAGGCGGCGATGGAGCGTGGATAGGCTCTGCGGCCTGGCTGCGCGACAAGCTCGGGCTTCGACATCCGCGCGCGGATCAATCACCGTAGTAGACGAAGTCGACGGGGCGACCGCCGTAGGCGTGTTCGTCCCAGACGACAAGTTTCGCGCGGACGCCGTCGGTTGGAATGTAGACGTAGCGCGGCTTCGCGTTTAGGAGGCGCTCGTATTCTGACTTCACGAGCGGCGTGCCACGCCAGGGGTTGCCCTCGGGTTGGGTCGCGGCGCGCTGGATCTCGACCCAGGTTTCGAGGCGGCTCATCATCGGGCCTTCGATGCGGGCGGCGACTTCCTTCAATGCGGCGTGCAGTTCGGCGGGACTTTTCGGTTCGCTGCCGTAGTCGCTGACCAGGCTGACGATCAGCGGCGCCCACTGGTTCGTCGCCGTCTTCACGTAGATGACGAGGCGCGCGTCCTTGCAGCGGTCGCCGAAGCTTTCGATCATAAAGGTGTCGGGTTTATCGGCACTGGAGAATTTTAACTGCTTTTCGACCGCGCCGTTGCAGCCGGCGGCGGAAACCGGCGCGGCGGCGACCGTGAGTGCGGCAAGCCCTATCAGCACTCTATTCATGCTTGTCCCCTTATTCTGCCGGAAAGCGGCACCCTGCTTTAGATAGCGCGGGTGGAACGATCAGGGCAAACCGCGGCGCGTGGTCAATGATGCGACGTGAGACAACAATCGGGGCCATCGCCCTTCTCTTCTTCACGGTGTTCTGGACGGCGGGCGTGGGCCTTGCCGACTTCTTCGTCGGGCGCGACGCCTTGAACGCCTTTCGCTCGGAAGCGTTCGCGGCCACGACGGGCGTCGTCACCTCCAGCGAGGTGACGAAGCATCGCGGCGACGAGGGCCCAAGCTTCACGCCAGAGATCCACTACACCTACCAGGTCGACGGACTCACGTTCGTGGGCGAGCGATACAGCTTCAGTGCGTTCGCCCGGCCCGGTTCGCGGTGGGCTCGCGATGCCGTCGCTGAGTATCCCGTCGGTCGGACGGTTGCCGTGCATTACGATCCGGATGATCCGGCGCTCAGCGTGTTGAAGCCGGGGCTGGGCCCCTCAAACCTGTTCATGCTGTTGTTCCTTACGCCGTTCAATGTGGTGGCGTTGGGACTCTGGTGGCTTGTCGGACCGCTGATCTGGCACAGCTGGCATGGGACGAAACCGAGGCCTGTGATTTGGTTTCGCAACGGCGGCGCGACGCATGTTCGCCTGCCCTATCTGCCGGCGCTGGCCAGCGTCTTCGCCTCTGTCGGCGTGGGCGCCTTCATCGCCATCTTCGTCGTCGGCTTCACCAGTTCGTTCTATCCCGACATCGATACTGTGATCGTCGCGTGGGTCTTTGTGCTGGGGTTCGGCGCGGCGACGGGCGTCAGCAATTGGCTGATGGAGCAGCGTGGCGTGTTCGACCTTGTGATCCGCGAGCGAAGCGTCGAATTGCCCGCGATGTACGGCCGGGCGCAGCGCCAAACGATCGACCGCGCCACGATCCAGGGCGTGGTCATCGAAAAGATCCAAGAGAACCATAGCGAGAAGTCGGCGACGTTCGAAGTTCGCTTCGAACGGCGTGACGGCGGCCACGAGACGGTGGTCGAGTGGTACGACGAGTACGCAGCCGAACGATTGGCCACGTGGCTGCGCGAGAGACTTGGCTTTAGCGGCGGAACAAAGGGCCCGCGTCACGCTCTGTGAGCGCGTGGTCGATCACCTTGCGCATCACGCTGGGCAACGCGAAGTCGCCTAGCGCATTCAGTGGCGCCCACTCTCCCGTCCCGTTCGCCTTGACCGCTGCGATGCCGTCGGCACGGTAGACTTGAAGCTCCAACTCAAAATGCGTGAAGCCGTGGCGAACCAGGCCAGGCAGCTTGCGGTACTTCGCTTTCAGCGGCGCGTGGTCGAGCGGCGCTTCGGGGAAGTCCCTCTCCCACGGCGACATCGGCGGCTCATGCATCCCGCCGAGCAGCCCCTTCGGCGGGCGGCGGCGGAGCAGGATCGCATCGTCGTCCGAGACGATCACGAAGGCCGCGCCGCGGCGGAGTGGGCGCGCGGCCTTGGCGTCGCGCGCCGGAAGGCTTGCGGCGATACCTTGGGCGCGGCCGGCGCAATCGGACGACCACGGACAGTTTCCGCAAGCGGGCGACTTGGGTGTGCAGATCGTGGCGCCGAGGTCCATCATGGCCTGCGCGAAGTCGCCTGAGCGTTTCGCAGGCGCCAAAGTTTCTGCGATGGCGCGCAGCTCAGGCTTCACGCCAGGGAGCGGATCTTTCAAGGCGAAGAGGCGCGCGAGGACGCGTTCGATGTTGCCGTCCACCGGAGCGGCGCGTTTGTCGAAGGCGATCGCAGCGACTGCCGCCGCCGTATAAGGCCCGATGCCGGGGAGTTTGCGTAGCGCGTCTTCGTCGGCGGGGAGCTTGCCGCCGTGTTCGCCTGCTACGACCTTCGCGCAGGCGTGGAGGTTGCGGGCGCGGCTATAGTAACCGAGGCCGGCCCAGGCGGACATCACCTCTTCCACCGGCGCGGCGGCGAGGGCCTTCATCGTCGGCCAGCGTTTGAGGAAGTTGTGGAAATAGGGGCCGACGGTTGCGACCGTCGTTTGCTGGAGCATGATCTCCGACAGCCAGACGCGGTAGGGATCCGGCGTTTCGCCCGGCAATGCGCGCCACGGCAGGCGGCGGCGATTCGCGTCGTACCAATCGAGGAGGCGTTTCACGAGCGCCGCGCGCTTTTGCGGCGAGAGGCCGGCCGGGGTATCGTCGGGCTTCGGTTTGGAGACGGGCATGTCAGCGGGCGATACGAAGGACGACAGCGCGCCCCGGCGTTACCGGCGCGGTCCGCAGGCCTTGGCGAACGATGCCCTTGGCCTGCTGCGCCACCATCTGCACGCGCGCGGGTTCGCCCAGATCGAGCTTGTCACACGGTGGGCGGAGATCGCGGGGCATGGGCTCGCGGCGCATTGCTTTCCCTATCGCCTGTCGGCGGGCGGCGCCAGCGGCGCTACTTTGACGCTGGTGGCGGACGACCGCGCGGCGCTGGAACTGCAGCATCAGGTTCCCAAGGTGATCGACAAGATCAACGCCTATTTCGGCTCCACCGTCGTCAGCAAGATCAAGGTCGTAGCGGGGGTTATTCCCAAAGCAGATCCGCCGCGGCCGCCAAGGCGTTCATTGTCTGCGCAAGAAGAGGCGGACCTTGTGGGCCGCGCCAGCCAGATTTCAGACCCCGATTTGAGGGCGGCTCTAACGCGTCTTGGCCGCCACGCCCTGGCAGAAAGCCGAAAGACTGCCATTTACAGGCGTTGAGCCGTCAGGCACGTCCGCCCTATATTTACGAAACGTTAGTGCTTCGCGGGGGTTCACGTGAAAGTTGATACGCCATATTTGATTGCCGGTGCGGTTGGGCTTTTGGCCATTCTCGGCGGTCTTGCGTTCTGGATTTGGGGCGGCGGTTCGGCCGACCCTGCGACGCCTACGCAAACCGCCGCGAACGGCGAATGCGTCGCGAAGGAGACCTATGAGGTCAGCGCGAACGACTATGTGCTGGGCAAGGCCGATGCGCCGCTGACCATCATCGAATATGCGTCGATGACCTGCATCCACTGCGCTCGCTTCTCCCGCGATGTCTACCCGACCCTGAAGTCCGAATATATCGACACAGGTTATGTGCGTTACGTCTTCCGTGAGTTCCCGCTCGACGAAGTCGCACTGACGGCCTCGGTGGTCGGCCGCTGCCTCGCCCGTGATCAGTACCTCTCCTATGTGGAGTTGATGTACCACGAGCTTGAGAATTGGGCTCAGCCGGCCGACAACGATTTGCGCGGCTCGATCAAGGAAATGGCGCGCCGGGCCGGTATGTCGGGCGACGATTTCGAAAAGTGCCTCTCGACCGAGACGGACGCCAAGAAGGTTGTCGAGATCCGCTCCAAAGCCAACGCCGACTACTGCATCAGCGGCACGCCGTATTTCTTGCTGGATGGCAAGAAGCTCTTCAGCGGCGAGATGGCGTGGTCCGAATTGGACGACAAGCTGCGCGCTGCACTGAAGGCCAAGGGTGTGGAGCTTCCGGCGAAGGCCCCGGCCGCGCCTGCAACAGCGCCGGCTGACGGTGCGGTGCCGCCTGCGGACGGCACGACGCCTGCGGCTCCGGCCGACGGCGCGGCGGCACCTGCTCCGACGACCGGGGCGGCGACGCCTCCGGCCGCAACGCCACCGGCGACCACACCGCCTGCAACGACGCCGGCGCCTGCCTCGGGTACCCCCACACCCTAAGCAGGCGCAGCGTTTGCGCCGACGACGTGCATTACGGCTGTCCCCCCGGCCTCAAAGTTAGGAATGCCCCCTTGAAGTTCTCACGACTTCGCCTGGTTGGATTCAAATCGTTCGTCGAACCCACCGAGATGCCGATCGAGCAGGGCTTGACCGGCATCGTCGGCCCGAACGGATGCGGCAAATCGAACTTGCTTGAGGCCCTGCGTTGGGTGATGGGCGAGAACTCTGCCAAGTCCATGCGCGGGTCAGGCATGGACGACGTTATCTTTGCCGGCACGAACCAGCGTCCCAGCCGTAACACGGCGGAGGTGTCGCTGGTTATCGACAACACGGCGCGCGCCGTTCCTGCGCAGTACAACGACAACGAAGCGGTCGAAATCACGCGGCGAATCGAGCGCGAGATGGGGTCGATCTACAAGATCAACGGCCGCGACGTGCGCGCGCGCGACGTGCAACTGTTCTTCGCCGACATTTCGTCGGGCGCGCATTCGCCGGCGCTGGTGCGGCAGGGGCAGATCGGTACGCTGATCAACGCCAAGCCGATCGCGCGGCGGGCCATCCTTGAAGAGGCCGCCGGCATTTCCGGCTTGCATGCGCGACGGCATGAGGCCGAACTGAAACTGAACGCGGCGCAGACAAATCTGTCGCGCGTCGCCGACGTTATTCAGGAGATCGAGCAGCAGCTGGCCAACCTGAAACGTCAGGCGCGGCAGGCAGCGCGGTATCGCAATCTCTCCGGTCATATTCAGCGCGCAGACGCGTTGGCGCTTTATGTGCGCTGGCAGACGGCGTCGATGGCGGCGGCCGCGGCCGAAGAAGAGTTGGCGCGGATCCGGCTGCAGGTTGAAGAGCTGACGTTGAAGGCGGCGCAGGCGTCGAATGCCGTTCTTGAAGCGGACGAGAAACTGCCGGTGTTGCGTCAAACGGCGGCGGAGCGGAGCGCGGCGCTGCAACGGCTGACGGCCGAGCGCATGTCGTTGGACGGCGAAGAGGCGCGCGCGAAGGCGGCGGCTGAGCGGTTGAACGCGCGACTGGCGCAAATCGTCGAGGACCAATCGCGCGAGACGGCGCGGGTCGACGATGCGCGCGGGATGATGGGCACGCTTGAGGTCGAGCGCACCGAACTCGACGCGCACACCGCGGGCGAGGCGGAAGCGACGGCGGTTGCGGCTGAGGCGCTGCGCGAGGCCGAAGAGGCGATGCGCGAGACTGAGCGGCAAAGCGACAAAGCGACGGCGGAACTGGCGGAAGCGAAGGCGAAGCGGTCGGAGCTTGAGCGGCGGATCGAAGACGGGCGGCGCGCGTCCGCGCGGCTGCGCAACGAGATCGACAATATCGCCGCCGAGATCGAGCGGCTGGCGCAGAGTGCGGCGACCGCGCCGGCCGTCGAAGAGGCCGAGCTGCGCGTTGCGGCGGCGGTGACGGCGGCGGAGACGTCGAAGGCGACGCATGCGCATTCCGAGGATGCGCTGCGGGCGGCGCGCGATGCCGAGACGGCGAAGAAGCAATCGGTCGAATCGGCCGTGCGCGATCTTGAGCGGTTGAAGGCGGAAGCGAACGCCCTCAACGAGATGCTCTCGACGGGCGTCGGCGCGGGCTGGGTGCCGGTGATCGATCTCGTGCATGTGACGCCGGGGTATGAAGCGGCGCTCGGTGCGGCGCTGGGCGATGATTTGAACGTGCCTGTGGATGCTGAAGCGCCGATCTATTGGCGCGCGCTGCCGATGCCGGAGGCGATGCAAGCGTTGCCGGCGGGTGTTCAGGCGCTGTCGAATTTGGTGCAGGCGCCGGACGCGCTGTCGCGGTTGCTGTCGCAGATCGGCATCGTCGAGCGCGGTCAAGGCGGCGAGCTGCAGGCACAATTGCAGCCGGGACAATGTCTCGTCACGCGTGAAGGCGATTTGTGGCGCTGGGACGGATTCACCGCTACGGCAGAAGCGCCGACGGCAGCTGCCGTGCGTTTGCGCCAGCGCAATCGTCTGGCCGACCTTGAAGGCACGATCGGCGCGTCGGAGATCGACGTCGCCGAACTGCGCGGAATACATCAGGATGCGCGCGAGGCGCGCGAGGCTGCGGAAATTTCTGAGCGAATGGTGCGCAACGCTTGGCGTCAGGCGGAGTCTGAGGCGACAACGGCCCGCACCACATTGTCGGAAGCCGAGAAGCGGCATGCCCAGACGGCCGCGCGGACGCAGTCGTTGAACGAGCGGCATCAGGCGCTGGCGGCGGACGAAGCCGAGGCTCTTGAGCGTGCGACGTTGCTGGCGGCGGAATTTGAAGCGCTGCCGTTGCTCGCGGATTTCGAAACGCGGTTGGCGGCGGCACGCGAAGAACTGACGACAGCGCGCGGCGTATTCTCGAACGCGAAGGCGCGGCATGACGGCGTCGAGCGTGAGATTCGTGCGCGCCGGCAAAGGTTGCAGGCGATCGCGTCCGACCTTGAGGCTTGGCAAGCGCGCATTGCGACGGCGACCGGGCAGATCGAGGCTTTGACGGCGCGCGAGAGCGAGGCGCGCGGCGAGTTGGCGGCGCTTGAGCATATTCCAACGGAGATCGCCGAGAAGCGGGCGAAGCTGTTCGAGTTGCTGGCGACCGCGGAGGGCGAGCGCAAGGAAGCGACCGATGCGTTGGCATTAGCCGAGAACGCGCTGAAGGCGGCGCAGTCGGCGTCGAAGGTGGCGGATCACGATCTGTCGCATGCGCGCGAAGAGCGGGCGCGGTGCGAGGCGGTGCTCGCGGCGCAGCAGGAGCGTTTGCAGGAATCGATCACGCGAGCGCGCGACACGCTGGACTGCGCGCCGGAAGAATTGGCCGAGAAGGCGGAGCATCAGCCGGGCGACGCCCTGCCCGCTCTCGATGCTGCCGAGGCGCGTGCGGAAAAATTGAAGCGCGAGCGCGAACAGCTTGGCGGCGTGAATTTGCGCGCCGAGGAAGAAGCGGAAGAGTGCGAGACGCGGTTGACGTCGCTTCAGACGGAGAAGAACGATCTGGAGGAAGCGATCGCGCGGCTGCGTCAGGGCATCGGGTCGCTGAACCGTGAAGGACGCGAGCGGTTGCTCGAAGCGTTCGAGCGGGTGAATTCGAACTTCCAGCAGTTGTTCACGTCGCTGTTCAGCGGCGGTGAGGCGCGGCTGACGCTCACCGAATCCGATGATCCGCTTGAGGCGGGCCTCGAGATTCTCGCGCGACCCCCGGGCAAGAAGCTGCAAACGATGTCGCTGCTCTCGGGCGGCGAGCAGGCGCTGACCGCCATGGCGATGATTTTCGCCGTGTTCCTGTGCAATCCGGCGCCGATCTGCGTGCTGGACGAAGTCGACGCGCCGCTCGACGACGCCAACGTCGAACGGTTCTGCAATTTGCTCGACGAGATGACGCGCATGACCGAGACGCGATTCCTGGTCATTACCCACCACGCGCTGACCATGTCGCGTATGGACCGGCTCGTGGGCGTGACGATGCAGGAGCGCGGCGTCAGTCAGTTGGTGGCCGTCGATCTCGCGGGGGCGGAGCGCGTGCTAGCGGCGCAGGCGGCCGAGTAGCTCAGCGCGCAACTACGGCAACGCCGTCGCTTACGCTTTCGCCGGGGTGGGATACGACTTGGTCGCCGGGTTTAAGACCGTCGAGGACCTCAGCGGCCTCGTCGTTCAGGTGACCGATCTTAATTTTTGAGAGCTGTGCGTGACCGCCCTCGACGCGAAAAACCGCCCAATCTGCACCCTGTCTGAACAACGCGCCGACAGGCACTTGAAGAACTTTCTGCGCTTGCCAGCGGACAATGGCTGCATCGATCTGATACCCGTGTCCGAGCCGCCGCCAGCGTTCGCGCGGGTCGGTAAGGTCGATGAGCACGTTGACGCGCTGCTCCTCGATGCCGAGCGACGATATTTTCGTGATGCCGAACGGCTCGACCAGGCGCACCTTCGCATTCAACGCGCCCTCGCCGCCCCAGCGCGTGATGAGCGCGGCGTCCCCGGCCGCAACTTTCACGGCCTCAGTCGACAGCAGGTCGACGACGATTTCGAGGTTGGCGGGGTCGCCGACCTCAGCCAAAGGCTGGCCCGCTTGGACGACGGCCTCGTTCTCGTGCAGCACGCGCAGGATCTGTCCGGTTATTGGTGCGCGCACGGCGAAACAGCAACGCTTGTCGCCTCTGCTCTTGGGGTTGTCGGAAGGTACGATCAGGGAGGCTTCTGCCGTCTTCACCTCAAAGTCGCGCTGGCGCAGCGCTGCCTGCGCGGTCGTCAGCGCGGCATCAAGTGCGTCGACGGAGGCTTCCGCCGTATCCACGCGCGCCTTCGCGACGACACCCTTGGCGAATAGCTGTCGCGCCCGCTCGCGCTCTTGGCGCGCGAGCCTCAAGTCGGCTTCGCGGCCGCGGACGTTCGCCGCGGCAAGATCGCGCGCGGAGCGCGCTGCCGAGACGGTGAACTCCATCTGGCGTTGCGCGCGCACATCCAGAAATGCGGGATCAAGCGGCTCGATGGTTGCGACGATCGTCTTCTGTGCTTCGATCATGTCGCCCGCGTGGGTTTCGACGCGCAGCATCTTTCCCGCTATCGGCGCGGAAAGGATGTAGACCTCCCTTACTCTTGTGACGCCGTCGTCCTCGATCGTGACGGCCATGGGCCCTTCGCTCAATGTGGCTACGTCGACGGACACCGGCCGCGGCCAGAGAGCAAAGGCCAAGCCCGCGATCAGAAGCCCCCCGAGGGCGATGGGCCAGAACCACGGTTTGAGTGCACTCATTTCAATCCCTTGTCTTCAATACACGGACCAAATCGAGGGTCTGGATCCGCCGCACGACGAAAGCGCTGCTTACGGCCACGGAGACCAACACGACGATCGACGACCAGCCGTAGGTCGCAGGCGCCAATCCGAACGGAATTTGGTAGAGATCGGTTGTGAAGAGTTCGATCATCAGTGCCGCTAAGCCGTAGCCGATCACGCAGCCGAGAACCAGCGCCGCCAAGGCCAGCAACGCCAGTTCGCCCACGAGAATGAGCGCCACTTCGCGCTTGTGGTAACCCAAGACCCTCAACGTCGCGAGTTCGTGGGCGCGCTCGGACAGCGTGATACGGCTGGCGTTGAAAGCGACGCCGAATGCGATGACGGCGGCGAAGCCGACGTAGAAGAAAACCATCGTCATCATGTTCTGGTCGAGCAGTTCGCGGAATTTCTCATAGGCGCGATGCTGGAGTGAGACGGTGAACACGCCCGGCGTTTCCTTCACGCGCGCGAACAGCGCGTCCCCTTGCGACTTGTCGATGGTCAGCCAAGCGCTGTCGGCGACTTCGCCGTCGCCGGTCAGGCGGTTCAGGGCCGAGCGCTCCATATAGGCGGCGAGGCCGACATATTCGTCGATCAGCCGCGTTACACGCACCTGCCTGTGGGCGCGACGACCCTCGAGAAAATCGATCTGCACGATATCGCCCTGTTCGACGTCGAGGTGGTTGGCGAGCCGCCTGGAGAGCATGAGACCAGACGGCGGCACGACGATCGTTCGCCCCTTGGCGTCGACTTGCTGCGAAAGATCGGAGCCCGCGTCCACCCCCAAGATGAACCCGCGCCGATCGCGCGGCCCATGCGTGAACTTGACGCCGACGCCGCGGCGGAGTTCGGTTTTCAAGACGCCGGGCAGCCGCGCGACCTCGGCGCGCACGGGGTCCGCGCGCAACTCGACGAAGCGCACTGTTACGTCCTGGCGTTGGGCTCGGAAGAAGAAAGAGTCGATCATCAGCGTGATCGAATCGAAGAACTGCATGGTTGCGATCAGGAGACCGAGCGACAGCGCAATTCCGATCACGGTCATGCCCGAACGCGCGGGGAAGCGCGTGATATGGCGCACGATCATGTAACCCGTCGCATTCACCTTGCCGAGCAGGCCCAGACGCTCGAACAGGCTTTCGCGATAGGTCGCGGGTTGCGGCGGTGCCATCGCGACGGCCGGCGTCAAACGCACGGCGCGACGCGTTGCGATGAGGGCGCCGCCGCAAGAAGCCGCCACGGCTACGCCAGCCGACATCAGAAAAATATCCGGCGCGATGGTGAAGCGCAGAACGGGAAAACGAAAATACTCGCGGTAGAGCTCTGTGATCGAATAACCGAACCATGCGCCTGCCGACCATCCCAGCGCGAGACCGACGACGCTGACGACGATGGCGAACTTGACAAAGTGCCAGCCGACGGCCGCGTTCGAGTAGCCGAACGCCTTGAGGAGCCCGACTTCCTCCCTTTGGGTTTCAATTTGGCGCGAGATGACGGTGTAGAGCAGGAACGCCGAAACCAGGAGGAAGATCGGCGGAATGACGCCGGCCATCGCCCGAAGCTGACCGAACTCGCTTTCGAGAAAAGAATGAGAAGCTTGCTCGTCGCGCCCGTATGCTCCGGTCGCGCCATAGGGGCCCAAAACGTTATCGACGGCTGCGATCACATCGTCGACGGAGGCGCCGCGCAAGAGGCGAAGCGTGGCGCTGTTGAACGCGCCTTCGTAGTTCAGAATCGCAGCCAGCGCCTTGCGGCCCATCCAGAAGACGCCGTAGCGCTTGTTGTCGGGCACAATCTCGCCAGGGCCGATAACATAGATGTGCTCCGGCGACAAAACGATGCCGGTGATCACGAGCCGCTGCTTGCGCCCGTTCATAATGGCTGCGAAGGACGACCCAGGCAGGAAGCCGTTGGCCGTGGCGAAAGCTTCGTGAACGACGACTTCGTTGGCGCGGTCGGGATCGGGGAAGCGCCCGTGCTGCAGGACCAGAGCGTTCAGCGCCGTCTCGTTGCGTCGCGGGAGCGAGAGCGCGAGGCCGCGCAAAGGTTCCTTCTCGCCCTCTATGTCGATGGTCACGAAACGGGCGATGCGCGTGTCGACTTGCGCCGCGCCCGGAATGGCGCGCAGCCGCGCCGCAACCGACTCCGGTGCACGTTTCATGTCGACGAACACATGCGCGAAGCGGTTGCGGTCGTAATAAGCCTCGCGCGCATCGGACAGCGAGCGCAATGCGGCCAGCGCCATTACGAGCGTCGCGACAGCAGAGCCGATGACGAGCGCGATCGCGAGTACTTGCCCTCGCCTGCGCCACATGTCGCGCAGGAGCTTGAGGTCGAGAGAACTCAAACCGATCACCAACTGAGTTCCGAGGCTTTGCGTTTCGTCGGGTTCGTTTCAGTCGAAGCGACCTTGCCATCGGCGAATCGAATGACGTGATCGGCCATCGCGGCGATCGCGGCGTTGTGGGTGATAACGACCGTCGTCGTGCGCAGGGTCTGGTTGATGTCGGCGAGAGCCTCGAGCACGCGAATGCCCGTTGCACTGTCGAGTGCGCCGGTCGGTTCGTCGCACAGCAGGACCTCCGGCCGTTTCGCGACGGCGCGGGCGACGGCGACGCGCTGTTGCTCGCCGCCGGACAGTTGTGCGGGGAAGTGGTCCATGCGGTCGGCAAGGCCCACGATGCGCAATGCCTCTGCCGGCGGCATCGGCTCAGCGACGAGTTCGGTGACGAGCGCCACGTTTTCACGCGCGGTCAGGCTTGGGATCAGATTGTAGAATTGAAAGATGAACCCGACATGGTGCCTGCGATACGTTGTGAGTTCGCGGTCGTTGCACGCCGTCAACTCGTTGTCTCGGAACCGAACCGTGCCCCCGGTGGCGCGGTCGAGGCCGCCCATAATGTTCAGCAAGGTCGACTTGCCGCTGCCGGAGGGACCCAGAAGGACGACGAGTTCCCCCTCATGCAGGTCTAGATCTACGCCCCGCAGCGCGTGAACTTGCGCGGCACCCGTCCCGTAGACCTTGGTCAAACCCCGCACGGAAAAGGCCACGCGTTCTTCGGCGATGGTCGGATCCGCCATTGGCTCGATACTCGTTTCCATTAGCTTTCCAACGAATTCGCTTGGTCCACCGTCGCAGTCAGAGGGGAAGGCGACTTTGACGTAGAACAACAACCTGCCTCGATTCGGTCCCTTCGCCTGACCCACTTGTCGGCTGCGACTCTACGTCAGACGGCGCCTCGGTGCCGGCTGCCCTGAGTGGCGCAGTAATCCTCAGTTTTTCAACCGTTTGCGGCGCAGCAATCGCCTTGACGGGGTGTCACCCCACTCATATGGTCCGCGCGGATTTCGGAGGGGGTTTCGTGCGGCCCTCAGGCGCCTGCCCTTGGTGACTAACCAATCAGGACCAGACGACGATCCCGACCAGCGTCGTCTCGACGACCTTGGCCGGCGAATCGAGGCCGTACGCGAGCAGCATCCGGAGGCCAAGCCTACGCCGCCGTCCGGCCGTCTCAACGCCGTCTATCGCATTTCCACCGAGTTCGTTGCCGCCGTATTTGTCGGGCTGGCGTTGGGGTGGGGGTTCGATGCGCTGACCGGGTGGAAGCCCGTCGGGATCATCCTGTTCTCGGTCCTGGGCATCGCGGCGGCTTTCTACAGCGTGGTTCGTGCGATGCGTCAGATGAACGCCGAGCAGGACAAACAAGGGAAGTAGCGCATGGCCGCCGGCCACAGCCCAATGCAGCAGTTCGAGGTTCACACGCTGATCCCGATTCACATCGGCGGTTTGGACCTGTCGTTCACGAACGCGAGCCTTTGGATGATGCTGGCGATTTTGGCCGCTTCCGCTTTCTTGGTTCTGGGCGTGAAGCGCGACGCCATCGTTCCCGGGCGCACGCAGTCGATGGTCGAGTTGATGTACGACTTCATCGAGCGAAATACCGTCGGCAACGTGATGGGCGAATCGGGGAAGAAGTTCTTTCCGTTCATCTTCACGCTGTTCATCTTCATCTTCTTCACGAATTTCCTGGGGTTGATCCCCTATTCCTTCACCGTCACCAGCCACATCATCGTGACGTTCGCGATGGCGCTCAGCGTATTTGCGCTGGTGCTCGTCGTCGGGTTCTGGACGCACGGTTTGCACTTCTTCAGCCTGTTCGTGCCGTCCGGCGCGCCGGCGTGGATCATGCCGCTCTTGGTGCCCATCGAAGTGATCTCGTTCCTGTCGCGCCCCATCAGCCTTTCGGTTCGTCTCGCCGCCAACATGTTGGCCGGCCACACGATGCTGAAAGTGTTCGCGGGCTTCGTCGTGACGATGTTGAGCGCGGGCGGCGTGTTGGCCGCCTTGTCGATCGCACCGTTGCTGGCTGGCGTCGCCGTTACGGCGCTTGAGGTTTTGGTGGCCGCCATTCAGGCGTGGGTCTTCGCACTGTTGACCTGCATCTATCTGAACGAAGCCATTCATCTGCACGATCACTAAGTTCCACCGTTCACGCATTCACACGAGGAGTTTCCTATGGAAGTCGCAGCAGCAAAGCTCATCGGCGCGGGTCTCGCCGCCATGGCTCTCATCGGCGCCGGTATCGGCGTCGGCAACGTGTTCGGCAGCTATCTGCAGGGCGCGCTGCGCAATCCGTCGGCCGCGGCCGGCCAGCAGACGAACCTGCTGTTGGGCTTCGCGCTTTGCGAAGCGACGGGCCTGTTCGGTCTCGTCGTTGCGTTCATTCTGATGTTCGGCTTCTGAGACCCTCATGGCGGCCGAACAGATCCAGCTTGCGGACGCGGCGCCGGAGCATGATGCCCCGGTGACCGGCGAGACGCCGACCGAAGAGTTGCACACGGGCACCGAAGCGGCCCATGACGCGCACGGCGCCAAGCCGGGCCTGCCGCAGCTCGACATCTCGACGTTCGCGAGCCAGCTGTTCTGGCTGCTTATTTCGTTCGTCATTCTGTATGTGGTCATTTCGCGGGTCGCGGCGCCGAAAATCGGCGGCGTGATCCAGGACCGCGCCAACCGGATCAGGGGCGACCTTGAGACGGCGGCGAAGGCCAAGCGCGACAGCGAAGCGGCCATTGCCGGGTATGACAAAGCGCTGGCCGATGCGCGTGCGCGCGGTCTCAAGATCAGCAACGAATTGCGCACCACGGTTCAGAGCGAGATCAACGCCAAGAACGACGTGGCGTCGAAGCAGCTCGCGGCCGACACCGCCAAGGCCGAGGCCGGCATCGCTTCGATGCGCAAGTCGGCGATGGCGAAGGTGGGCGACGTGGCGCGCGAATCGGTCGCCGACATCGTGACCAAGCTGACCGGCGAAGCAGCGAACACGAACGACATCGACACCGCGATCGCCAACGCGCTGAAGCGAGCCTAAGGGAGACGACCGGTGACCGGCATTTTCGAAGATCCCACCTTCTGGGTTGCCGTCGGCACCGCCATCTTCGTTGGCGTCGTCGTGTGGCAGCGCGTGCCGCAGATGGTCGGCAAAATGCTCGACGACCGTGCCGCCGCGATTCAGGCCGAATTGACGGAGGCCAAGCGCCTACGCGAAGAGGCGGAGGCGGTTCTGAAGGAATACCGCGCGAAGACGGCGAACGCCGCGCAGGAAGCGCAGGCGATCGTCGACGCCGCCAAGGCTTCGGCCGAACGCATGGCCGCCGACGCGCGCGCACAGCTTGCGATTCAGATCGAACGCCGGGGCAAGATGGCCGAGCAGAAGATCGCGCAGGCGGAAGCCGAAGCGATCGCCGACGTCCGCGCCGCCGCCACGGCGACCGCCGCCGCCGCAGCCGCCGAAGTGATCGGCAAGCGCATGACGGAAACGAAGGGCGACGCGCTGATCGACACCGCGATCCGAGACCTGCGGACCAAGCTGCACTAACCTGCAAAACGGGGCGCGGCTAGGCCGACAGCGCCTCCCACGTTGCCATGGCGAGGCCGAAGGCGCGCATGTCGCCGGTCGTGGTGCCCAGCATTCTGTTCATCACGAATGACATCGTCGTGCGTGCTTCCATGTCGATGATGGCGAGCGATCCGCCGTAGCCGCCCCAGAACATCGAGCTCGCGTTCGGGAGCGGCAGCATGCTGCCTTGCAGGCCGAAGCCCATGCCGAAGCGCACATTCTGGGCCAAGACGAGATCTGTGCCTTCGACCTGCAGCTCCAGCGCCTTGCGGCAGCCGGCTTCCGACATGAAGCGCTTGCCCTTCGCGACGCCGCCGTTGGCGAGGATGGTGTGGATCTCGGCGACCGCGCGCGCGTTGCCCGTGCCGCCGGCCGCCGGGATCTCGGCGCCGCGCCAGGCGCGCGTCCGCGTTTCGGAGACATCGATGCCGGGATTGCGCGACATGTTCGCCTGCAGCTCGTTCTGGTTTCCCGCGTCGATCGCGTCGGCGGCGGGCGGCGGGATGAGGTCGGCGACGCGCGCGTCTTCGGAGGCCGGCAGGCCGATCCAGAAGTCGGCGCCGAGCGGGCCTGCGATCTCTTCGCGGAAGACGGTGCCGAGCGACTTGCCGGTGACGCGGCGGATTACTTCGCCGACGAGGTAGCCTTGCGTCAGCGCGTGGTCGCCGGAGGCCGTGCCCGGCTCCCAGTATGGCGCCTGCGCCGCGAGGAGCGAGGTCATCTTCTCCCAATCATAGACGTCTTGCGTCTTCAACGGTTCCTTCCAGCCAGAGAGGCCGGCGCTGTGGCTCATCAGGTGGCTGACCTTGACGCGGCTCTTTCCGTTCGCGGCGAACTCCGGCCAGTAGCGCGCGACGGGCGCGTCGAAATCCAGCAAACCTCGGTCGGCGATCAGCAGCGCGGTCAGCGCCGTCATCATCTTGGTGGTCGAATAGACGTTGATGATGGTGTCACGCTGCCACGGACGCGTGCGCGCTTCGTCGGCGAAGCCGCCCCAGATGTCGACCACCGTTTCGCCATTCAGCGTGACGCAGAAAGATGCGCCGACGTCTTGGCCGCTCTTGAGGTTGGCCTCGAATTGTTCGCGCACCGGCGCGAACTTGTCTTTCACTATCCCGTCGGCGCGTCCCATGGCTCTTACTCCCAATATCGTTCGGCCGAACCTAGATGCGAAACGCGGGTGGCGCCAGTTCAGCGTGGGGGCTACAGATCGATCCGCCAACGCAACGCTTCCTTGCCGCCGTAGGCCGCGGTTTTTGTGAAGCGTTCGACCAGCACGCCGCCGTTCGACGTGATCACCTTCTGCGAGGGAATGTTGTCGGGGTCCGTCGTCAGTTCGACGTAGGTGAGGCCGTGCGCCCGGCATTCGGGCAGCAGTCGCTTCAACGCCTCGGTTGCGTAGCCCCTGCCCTGTTTCCACGGCACGACGGCATAACCGATGTGACCGAGAATGTGCGGCGGCAGCGCCGATGTCCCACGCTGCCAGCGGAGATTGATCGTGCCGCAAAACTCGCCGTCCCAGAGCCAGCGATTGAAGCCGGGGAGCCGCGGGATCAGCGTGCCGTCGGGCGCGGCAAACGGCGGACCCTTTGCTTCGGGATCGTCGAGGCTTGCGACGAACGCGGCCGCGTCGTCCTTGATCCGGCGCAGATGATCGTCGGCGGTCGCTTTGCCGCGTACGTTGTCAGGCGACCAGCCGCGTCTGAGCGCGTCGGCGTAGGCGGGCAGTTCTACAAGCGTGGGCTTGCGAAGTTCGATCATATGCAGCGTCCGGCGTGGCGGGCCTCATGGTCGATCAGCCAGCGTTTGCGTTCAAGGCCGCCGCCGTAGTGGACGAGCGAGCCGTCGGCGCCGATCAGTCTATGGCAGGGCACGA
>JAEUMM010000011.1 GCA_016792645.1 Alphaproteobacteria bacterium
ATGCGCTTGGCCGTCGCTTGATGCTGGTTGAGGCGCACGGCCATGGTGCGTAGGCCGCGTTGGGCGAGATAGATGTCGTCGGGGCCGGTAGTGAGGCCGAGGTTGCCGTGCGTCTCGCGCAGTTGCTTGGCGAGTTTGTAGGTGGCGGTGACGGTGCCCAGCATCGCGTCGGAGTGGCCGACGACGTATTTCGTCGCGGCGATGACGGTGAGGTCGGCGCCGTGGCCGATGGCGTCGAAGAAGAGCGGCGTCGCCCAGGTGTTGTCGACGATGACGTGGATGTTTGCGGCGTGTGCTGCGGCGGCGATCGCGGGGACATCTTGGACTTCGAAGGTCAGCGACCCGGGGCTTTCGAGGAAGACGGCGCGGGTGTTGGGTTTGAAAAGGGTTTCGATGCCGGCGCCGATGAGCGGATCGAAATACGTGGTCGTCACGCCGAAGCGGGCGAGGGTGCGGTCGCAAAAGGTTCGCGTTGGGCCGTAAACCGAATCGGTGACGAGGATGTGGTCGCCCGCGCTTGCGACCGTCAGCAGGGCGAGCGTGCAGGCTTGGAGGCCCGAGGGGCAGAGGACCGTGTCTGCACCGCCGTCGAGTTCCCGGATCGCGTGCTCCAGTGCCTCAATTGTGGGCGTCTTGCGGCGGCCGTAGCTGTAGGGCTGCGTGCGGTTCTCCAGCGCGTCCATCGTCCGGTGCAGCAGCGTCGAAGCGTGGTAGACGGGCGGGTTGACGAGGCCATGATGGTCGAACGGGGAACGGCCGGCGGTGACCACCGCTGTTTCAGGCCGTTTCGGACGTTCTCCGGGCTTAGACATTTGGCCCCGCTCTCCTTTATGTATGGGCGCCAACCGTGCCCATTCCGGCGCTCCGCCGCAATCCTGTCGTCGAGGTGTTTCGCATGCGCTTTTCCCTGATCCGGTTCGCCGCCCTGGCCATCGTTGCGGCGCTGAGCGTCGGCGTCGCGTCCGCCGCCTCGCCGACGTTGGCGAAGGTGAAGAAGAACGGCTACCTGCGCTGCGGGGTGAGCGAGGGGCTGACGGGGTTCGCCACGCCGGATGCGAAGGGCAATTGGTCGGGGTTCGACGTCGATTTCTGCCGGGCGATTGCGGCGGCGATTTTCAACGATCCGTCCAAGGTTCGCTACTTCCCGACGTCGGCGAAAGTGCGGTTTACGGCGTTGCAGACGGGGGACTTCGATGTCCTGTCGCGCAACACGACGTGGACGATCAGCCGCGACGTGCAGATCGGTCTCGAGTTTGCGGGCGTGTCTTTCTACGACTTCCAGGGCTTCATGGTGCCGAAGAAGTTGAAGATCACGAGCGCCAAGCAGCTGGGCGGCGCGAACGTCTGTACGAACACGGGTACGACGACGGAGCTGAATCTCGCCGACTATTTCCGTTCCAACAAGCTGAAGTACAAGGTCATCGCCTACGAGAAGAATGCAGAGGTCATCTCGGCTTATGACAAGGGGCGCTGCGACGCCTTTACGACGGACGCGTCGGGCTTGGCGGCCGACCGGTTGAAGATGGCGAACCCGGATGATCACATCATTCTGCCTGAGATGATCTCCAAAGAGCCGCTGGGGCCGGCGGTGAATCAGGGCGACCAGCAGTGGGGCGATCTCGTCCGCTGGACGCTGTTTGCGATGATCAATGCCGAGGAATACGGCGTGACGTCGAAGAACGTCGACCAGATGCTGAAATCCGAGAGTCCTGAGGTTCGGCGGTTGTTGGGCGTTGAGGGTGAGTTCGGCGAGTCGTTGGGTTTGACCAAGGATTGGGCTGTGCGGATTGTGCGCAAGGTCGGCAACTACGGCGAAGTGTTCGAGCGCAATGTGGGTATGGGCTCGCCGCTGAAAATCAAACGCGGGTTGAATGCGCTCTACACCAAGGGCGGCCTGCAGTACGCCCCGCCGATCCGCTGACCCGAGACCGTCTAGCCGGCATGGCGCAACCGAGTTCGATTCCCTGGTGGCGCACGCGGCGGACGCGTGACATTGCGTTCCAAGCGGCGCTGATTTTGGCCG
>JAEUMM010000027.1 GCA_016792645.1 Alphaproteobacteria bacterium
TTCGAACTCGCCACCCGCGGCCATCATCGCGTCGCTGCCACCCGGCGCGATCGCCAGATACGCGCCGCCCAGCAGGCCCTCATTGGCGACCTTGATCGAAGAGTCTTCCGGCAGCTTGATGTCGTTGCGAATGTTCATACGAACAAGCGCGCGATACGTCTTTTGGTCGAGCTCCTGCGAGGTCACGGAGCCGATCTTGATGCCCGACATCTTCACGTCCGTGCCGGCGGCGATACCGTCGACGCGATCGAAGCGCGCCACAACCTCATAGCCGGCTACCGCGCCGGAGCCGGTGGTGTTGTAGCCGTAATAGAAGAAACCGACCGCCACGATGATAACCGCGGCGCCAATCAGCGTTTCAACAAATCCGTTGTGCATTGAACTGCGAACTCCCCTACTCCGGCCGCCAGGCCTCATAATCGCCCGTGGCGTGGGCGCGCTCGCCCCGACCCAGCAGGCTGCCCGGCGGGCGATATGCGAGCGGTGTGCCGGTCAGATTGGGCACGTGCTCCTTCTCCCAAACCTTCACCTTCGGCGGCGTCACCGTCGGCGGTTGATCGACAGTGTGATGCAGCCAGCCATGCCATTCGGGCGGTACCAGCGAAGCTTCGGCCACATTCCTGTAAAGCACCCAGCGGCGCACGCCGTCGCGGGTTTGATAGTACGAATTGCCGAGCACGTCTTCGCCGACGAAGTTGCCGTTGCGCTTCGTGTAAATCCACGTGCCCAGCGTGTTGCCGTTCCACCAGGTGAGTAGCCAATTCAAGAACTTAAACATCGATTCTGGAATTCCCGTGACTCGTGGCGGCGGCGGACTATGGCGCGAGAGCGCGGGTTGCGTAAAGCGGCGGGTGTGGCTCGTCGAGAACGCGCGTGAGAGCCCACCATAAGGTACAACAGCGGCGATACTGGCGGATTTCTGGGCGTTTTGTCTTCGCGAGAGCGCAACGTTGCGTCCGTTGCACCCGAGAACAAATCGTGAAATGTCTCATTGTCGCTGCTCGCCCAGGTGCGAAGGCGCTCATGCGGCCTAGTCTGCCAAGGCAGCTTCGCGGACTGCGCGCTCGCGGCGCAGTTCGCTGCTTTTGCCGGGGGCTTTGGTGGCCGCGATCTTCTTGGGCAGGACGCGGACTTCGATACGCCTCTTATCGTCCAAGTAGGTTTTGGCGACGGCGACGATCTCATCCTTTGTAATACCCTCGAAGTCCGGCAGTTGGCTGCGGATGGTGTCCAACGCATGCGGGGCGGTTTGGATGTCCTCCAATGCGCCGGTCCAGAATCCGTTCGACCGGCGATCCGTTTCGATCGATTTGATGAGAGGCGTGCGCGCGCGGCTGATGACGTCCTCGTCGAATTTGCCCGCCTTCAACTCGGCGACGATGGCATTGATCGTCGTGTAGAAGCCTTCGACCAACTCGGGCCGGGTTTCGGCGGTGGCTGCGAGATAGCCGAAGCCGGGCATCGCGCCAGAGTACCAGGTCGAGACGGACGGCGAGTACGTGGCGCCTTGCTTCTCGCGGAACTCTTCGGTCAGGCGCACTTTCATGATTTCGCGGATGAGCGAGATGGTGCGCGCGCGGCGCGGGTTTGAGAAGAAGTCCGGGCCGGGCCAGGCAACATAGGCCGAGGCCTGGTCGGGGCGACCTTCGTGTTCGAACTTGCGCGTGGCGGCCGTCGCGGGGAAGCGCACGACGCGAGCGTCCGGGCGTTCGGCCAGCTTTTCGGCACGCGGCTTCAGGGCACCAAACGTGGTGCCCACCGCGGCAAGCGCGTCGTCGACGTTTACGTCGCCAACGATCGTGATTTCGATCGGCGCGGACTCCAGTGCGGGTTTCAGGGTGTTCTCCACGTCGCGGATGCTCAGCGCCTGCATCTGCTTCAGGGACGGAAAGGCCCAGCGCGGGTCGCCCGAACGCAGCAGCGCGGGGGTCTCGCGCGACAGGACGCGGCCGGGGCTGGACGAATATTGCTTGATGTAGTTCTCGGCGGCGGCTTGCAGGCGCTCGATGCCGTTGGTGCGATAGGCGGGGTCGGTCGCGAAGGCCGCCATAAGCTGCAGTTGAAGTTGAAGGTCGCGAATGTTGGTGCGGCCGCCGAATTCGAAAGCCTCTTCGTCGAGGCCGACGCCGGTCGATACGATGCGGCCGGTGAGCGCTTCCTCAAGCTCGTCGGGGGTCAGGCGCTTAAGGCCGCCCTCCATGAAGCCGAACGGCAAGGCCCAATCGAGGCCGATCTTGTCGCGCGGCATTTGGATGTAGCCGCCGGCGAAGCGGATGCCGACATAGATGGTGTCGGTCTCGAACGACGTCTTTTTGACGTTGAGGCGGACGCCGTTGGCGAAGCGGGCGGTCGTCACTTCGAGATCCTTGATCTCGTTGCGCTCGGCGACTTGGCCGGGCTTGCCGAAGTCCGCGTAAGGGAACTGCTTCGACTCGAGCTTTTCGGGCGCGGCGACGGCGACCTTGGCACTCGCCTCGTAAGCGGCGGCGATAGCTGTGTCGCCGCCCTCGATGGGCTGACCGGCGGAGACGAAGACGACGGGGCCCTGCCCGTCCACCATCTGGCGCAGGGTTGTGTGCGCGCTCTCAGCAGTCAGTGTCGATGCGTATTTGTCGAAGAGGGCGCGGTCTTCGCCGGGGTGCGAGAACACGCCGCGGCCGGAGAATTCGTTGACGATGGCGTTCGCCAGGTTCGACGTGTGGCGGGTGCCTGCTTTTGCGACGGCGTCGTCGAGGCCGGCGCGCCACTCCTTCACTTCGCGGTCGATTTCACTTTGGTGGAAACCGTGCGTAAGGGCGCGGCGAACCTCTTGCTCTGCGACGCTCAGGGCGCGGCGCCATTGGCCGGGGCGCGCGGAGAGCGAAAGTGTGACGGAGCTGGACACGCCGCGCGTGACGGCGCGGCCGATGCTGGCGCCGACGAACGGCGCATTCGACTCGCGCTCGATGCGGGAGAAGCGGCGATTGATCACTTCGAACGCGACGGCGCGTTGGGCGTTCAGCGCGCGCTCTTTCGTCGTGTCTATGGCATCGTCGGGAGGCTGGAACCAGGTGACGGTGATGGCTTCGGGCAGATTGGCTTCGACGGTTGAGGCGGCGGTGAGACCGCGCGCCTTCACCGGGCCTTGGTCGGGGTCGGCGCTGGGACCGCCTTGGGTTTGCCAGTCGGTGAACTTGGCTTTGATTTTCGCTTCGACCTCGGCGGGGTCGAAATCGCCCGTCGCGACCAGAAGCGTGCGTTCGGGGCGGTAATAGCGGGCGTAATAGTCGGCCAGCAGGTCGCGCGTTGCACCTTGGATCGTTTCCGCGGTGCCGATGGGCAGACGAACGGCTTGGCGCTGACCCTCGTACCAGAGCTTCCAGCGTTCTTCGAAGGCGCGATATTCGGGCGTGTTGCGCGTGCGCAATTCGGAGAGGACGACGCCCTTCTCGCGGTCGATCGCTTTCGGGTCGAGCGACAGGCGGTCGCCGATTTCGCGGAAGAGCATGAGGCCGGTGTCGACGAGATCGCCGTCGTTCTTCGGCAGTTCGAGCATGTACACGGTTTCGTCGGTCGACGTGTAGGCGTTGGTGTGCGCGCCGAAGGCGAGGCCCTTGCGCTGGAGAAGTTTGACGAACTCGCCTTCGGGAACGTTTTTCGAACCGTTGAAGGCCATGTGCTCCATAAAATGGGCGAGGCCGCGCTGCGGATCGGTTTCTTGAAGCGAGCCCGACGCGATGCGCAGGCGGAGCGAAATGTTGCCGGCGGGCTGCGTGTTGCGCATGAGGGCGTAACGCATGCCATTCGGCAGGACGCCGTAGCGCACCGCGGGATCAGCTTTGACGTCGCTGA
Organism: Alphaproteobacteria bacterium; assembly: GCA_016792645.1. Classification (GTDB taxonomy): domain Bacteria; phylum Pseudomonadota; class Alphaproteobacteria; order Micropepsales; family Micropepsaceae; genus SZUA-430. Next base: position 3,832 of record JAEUMM010000027.1, read on the forward strand.
ATTCTTGCGGCCAGTAGCTGTATTCGGGACGCGAACCGGCGTTGGACGTCGTTTGCGCATCGGGCTTGCCCATCGTGGGGGCGCAAGCGGCCACCAGCACCGACAGAACGACAAGGACGGAGACGGCAAACTGGCGCGCAAGCGCGGACGGCATCATCATTGGGTGATCCAAACTCTAGCCCGGACGAGCGGTCTTTGTGGCTTGGGCCGTGCGCTCAAGTCCAGTTACAGATGCGCGAAGTGCGCGAAAAGGTCAGCGATTCCCGTAATCGGGGTATTTTGCATCACGATCTGAGATCACTGCGGGCGCGGCCGGCCAGTTGATGGCGAAGGCCGGGTCGTTCCAGCGGACACCCTGTCCCTGCCCGTCCACGAACGGCCTGCCCATCTGGTAGAGAATATCGGTGTCGTCCTCGAGGGTCAGAAAGCCGTGGGCGCAGCCCTCGGGCACGAAGACGGCGTTCATCGCGCGGGCGTCGAGGGTGAGGGAGATCCATTGATGTTCCGTGGGACTGCCCTTGCGCAGATCCACCACCACGTCGAAAGCGCGGCCGCGCACGGCGCGGACGAATTTGGCTTCCGCGTGAGGCGGGTTCTGAAAGTGCAGGCCGCGCAGCGTGTGACGCTTGGCGTTGCCGGACAGGTTGATTTGCGGTGACACGAAGTCGATGCCGGCCTTCACGAATTCCTCGGCGCAAAAGATGCGCGCGAAGGAGCCGCGATCGTCGCGATGCGGATCGGCTTCGACCACGAACACGCCTGCGATCTTTTGCGGGATGAAGCGCATCAGAAGATGCTCAGTTCCGGGATGGCGATGACGAACTTGCCGCCCCAGGCGCGGATCGGCGCGAGTTGCGCGGCGATTTCGTCTTTGATGTTCCACGGCAGGATGACGACGTAGTCCGGCTTGCGCGCGAGCAGGTCGTCGGGGCTCACGATCGGGACATGGCTGCCCGGCAGCAGCTTGCCCTGCTTGGCGCCATTGGCGTCGGCGACGAAGGCGACATCGCGCGCCGTCGCGCCGCAGTAGTTGAGGAACGTGTTGCCTTTTGCGGCGGCGCCGTAGCCAGCGACTGTTTTTCCTTCGGCGCGGGCGTTGGCGATGAAGGCGAGGAAGTCGTCGCGCGTCTTGCCGACGCGCGGCGCGAGGACGTCGTAACCCTGGACCGTGTCCAGGCGGGCGGAGCGTTCTTCGCCCAGGATGCGGGCGACGTTTGCGGTGGCAGGGTGGCGGCTGCTTCTCAGCGCCGCGAAGACGCGGAGCGAGCCGCCGTGTGTGGGCAGCTGTTCGACGTCGAAGATTTTGAGACCTGCGGCAGCGAAGATCGTTTGGACCGCGTGGAGCGAAAGGTAGGCGTAGTGCTCGTGATAGATTGTGTCGTACTGCAGGCCTTCGATCAGGCGTTGGACGTGCGGGAATTCGAAGGTGGCAACGCCGTCCGGCTTTAGTACGGCGGCAAAGCCGCGTGTGAAGTCGGCGATGTCGGGCACATGAGCCAGGACGTTGTTCGCGGCGGTGAGATCTGCGCCGCCGCGTTCAGCTTTGAGCTCGCGGCCGAGGCGTTCGCCGAAGAAATCGATGCGCGTCGTCACGCCCTTGGCGATGGCCGCTTCCGCAGTGCCGCGCGTCGGCTCGATACCGAGGACGGGGATATTTTTCGCGACGAAATGTTGGAGGAGGTAGCCGTCGTTGCTGGCGACCTCGATCACTTGCGATGCGGACGTGAGGTCGAAGCGCGCGGTCATCGCCTCGGCGTAGCGGCGCGCGTGTTCGACCCACGACGATGAGTAGGATGAGAAGTAAGCATAGTCAGCTGAGAAGATTTCGTCGGCCGGCGCGTCGAAGTCGGTCTGAACGAGAAGGCATTTGCCACACACGAAGACGCGCAGTGGGTAGCACTTTTCTTTCTCTTGTTGTCCGGGCGGCAGGTACGCGTTTGAGAACGGTTGCTCGCCGAGGTCGAGCACCAGATGCGTGAGCGGTTGCTTGCAGAAGCGGCAGTTGCTCATGCGTCGGCGTATCGTCTGATTTGGTCGAGCGTGATTTCCGCGGGTTGTTCACCGGCGGCGAAGCTCTTGTACCAGGCGGCCGTCCAGTCGATGGCTTGGCGCGCGTCGAGGCGTGAGTGCCAGCCGAGAGTTTGCTCGGCCTTTTCACAAGAGAGCGCCAGTGCAGGCATTTCCTTCGGCTGGGGGCCTGCAGCCTGCTGCCATGCCGTGCGCGCGCCGAGAGCGGCTTGCATGGCGGAGACGAGTTCGCGGACGGCGAGGCCGTTGGCTTCGCGCGGGCCGAAGTTTAGTGCGGGTTCTTCGGTGCTGCTTTTCGCCAGGTGTTCCGCATAGACCAAATAGCCGCACAGGCAATCCAAGACGTGCTGCCACGGACGCGTTGCGTCGGGGTAACGAAGCGTAAGCGGTGTGTCGGATTGGTGAGCGCGCCAGATGTCGGGGACGATGCGATCTTCGCTGAAGTCGCCGCCGCCGATCACGTTGCCGCCGCGCGCCGTCGCTAGCCTTGTCTTTTGGTCACCGAAGAAGGAACTGCGATAGGAGGCGACGACGATTTCCGCCGCGGCTTTGGATGCGGAATAGGGGTCGTGGCCGCCTAGGCGTGCGGTTTCCTTGAACGCCGTGCCGCCGCCGTCGTTTTCGTAGACCTTGTCGGAGGTGATGACGAGGCACGCGTCAAGGCCGTTGGTGGCGCGGGCGGCGTCGAGCACGTTGACGGTGCCCATGACGTTGCTGGCGAAGGTGTCGGCTGGTTCGCGGTAGCTGCGCCTCACCAACGCCTGCGCCGCCATGTGGATGATGACGCGTGGGGCGGCCTTGTTCGTGATTTCGCGGACGAGGGTTGCGTCGCGGATGTCGCCGATATGCGAGTGGACGCGCGATGCGACGCCGGCGGAGTCGAAGAGGTTTGGATCGGTGTCGGGCGCGAGAGACAAGCCCGTGACCCGCGCGCCCATCTCGGCCAACCAAAGCGCGAGCCATGCACCCTTGAAGCCGGTGTGTCCGGTCAAGAGGACGCGGCGGTCTTTCCAGAAGGTGGGATCGGGCAAGCCCTTCGTCATTTGTCCCAAACCTTCCAGGGCGCCGTGCCGCTGTCCCACAACTGCTCGAGGCGGTTTTTGTCGCGCAGCGTGTCCATCGGTTGCCAGAAGCCCGAATGGGTGAAGGCCATCAGCTGACCGTCGTGCGCGAGTGCCTGGAGCGGGCCTGCCTCCCACGCGGTGTCGTCGCCGGCGATGCGGTCGATGACGCGCGGGTGCAGGATGAAGAAGCCGCCGTTGATCAACGCGTTGTCGCCCGGCGGCTTCTCCGTAAAGCTCGTGACGCTCCTGCCTTTGATTTCCAGCGCGCCGTACCGGCCCGGCGGCACGACGGCGGCGATGGTCGCGTCCTTGCCGTGGCTCTTGTGGAAGGCGATTTCCGCTTTGATGTCGAGGTCGGTGACGCCGTCGCCGTAGGTCAGGCAGAAGGGTTCGTCCGGTTTCAGGTAGTCCTTCACGCGGCGGACGCGGCCACCGGTCATGGTGTCTTCACCGGTGTCGACGATGGTCACTTTCCAGGGCTCAGCGCTGGTCGCGTGATAGACGATGTTGCCGTTCGACAGGTCGACGCTGACGTCGGAGCGATGGAGGCGGTAGTTGGCGAAGTACTCTTTGATCACGTAGCCGCGGTAGCCGGCGCAGATGATGAAGTCGGTTAGGCCGTGGGCCGTGTAGATCTTCATGATGTGCCAGAGAATCGGCCGTCCGCCGATTTCGATCATCGGTTTTGGACGTAAATGCGTCTCTTCGGAGATCCGGGTGCCGAGGCCGCCCGCCAAAATCACGACCTTCATGGCACCGCCCTTGACATGAGCATTTCGATTACTTCACGCGTGTGTTCTAGATCAGCGCCGCAGCAGCGGCTCTCTTAGGACCGATCCATGCCACGGGTAACCATTGGGGTTCCGGTCTATAACGCCGAGAGTCTACTGGAACAATGTCTGGAGAATCTAGCGGCGCAAACGTTCAGGGACTTCAAGGTTATCGTCCTGGACAACGCCTCGACGGATGGCACCGGGGCGATCGCTGAGCGCTTCGCCGCGCGCGATCCACGCTTTACCTACCGCCGCCAGCCTCAGAATAAGGGGGCGCTCGCCAACTTCGTCGACGTGTTGGGCATGGCTGACACGCCCTATTTCATGTGGCGGGCCGACGACGACCTCAGCGACGTTAACTTTGTCGAGGCGTTGGTCGGGCTTCTGGACCGCAATGCGGGGGCCGCGCTCGCGGTCGGACTGACCGTGATGGACAAGCGTGGCCGGAGGCGGCGGAAGCCGTTTCCTCTGCGGTGGCCCGGCGAGCCGGATGCCAGTTATCGCGCTCGTCTGCTATTGGGTTCGCGCGCGCAGTGGATGTTTGGCTTGTTCCGCACGGAGGACGCGCGCGACAGCCTAGCCCGCGTGCTGAGCGCCTATCCGCATATCAATGCGTTTGATCATTTGGTGCTGTTTCCGTTTCTCGTGGGCCTGCAGATCGCCGGCACGAATGAGACCTCGTTCGTCACGGGTTTCGTCGAGCGTGCCAGGTCGACCAAGGGCCGTCAGCTTCTGGATCCAGCCAAGATGCGGCAAGAGCGTGCAGATTTCATCGCGTATTGCCGCAATGCTCTGCGCCGGTTGAAGGTCGGGGGCGGCGTGGATGCGGTCTTGCCGTTGTATGCAGAGCGGTCGCAACGCCTGACGAAGATATGGCGTTCGCAGCTGCGCGTTATGCGCGGCGAGACGCCGACGGGCGCGACGAAGAAGTACGACTAGGCGCGCATCGCGTGGATTGATGTCATCCCGGACGGCCAAGGCCCGGCCGGGATGACGAACTCCGCGTTACCGGTCGTCGTACTGGCGCGTGCAGTATCTCTGGTGAACGACACGGCCGCCGTACTTCTGGCAGGTCTTGGGCGTCGAATTGTAGTAGCGACCGTTGTTGTAGCAGCACGGCTTTTCCGCGTTCGGCGCGTAGTCATCGTCGCCCCATTGCTGGTCATAGTAACGATTGCAGCGCTCCTGCGACGCGACGCGGCCGCCGTAACGCCGGCAGGTTTTCGGCGTCGCGTTGAAAAACTGTCCGTTGTTGTAACAGCAAGGTTTACCGCCGTAGGAAGGACCACCGCCGCCGTAGCCACCGTCGCCGTAATACTGCCGCTCGCAATAGTCTTGCGGAACGACTCTTCCGCCGTATTTTCGGCATGTGGAGGACGAGGAGTAGAAGTACTCGCCGTCGTTGTAACAGCAGGGCTTTGACGCCACGCGTTGGAAGAAGGCGTCGGCCGCTCCCGGCGCAGCGACGTATGTCGCGTTCGACACGCGACTAGCCTCGCCGGCGTGTGCTGCCGTAACGAGAAGCAATGACGCGCAAATCAGCGATAGAATTCTGAGCATGTCTTCCCCGTTGGTCCTTGCTCTCTAGGTAGCGATAGCGACCCGTGCATGAACATAGCCTGAATGCGCCCCAACGGTCACTGACGGCTGAACGCCGGCGACTTTGTCAGAGCATCGACCACGTGTTCGCTGCCGCGCTCGGTCAGGTGGCCGCTGTCCCAGAACAGCAGTTCGGCGCCTTGCCGATAGCGGCAATGCGCCGAAGGCGTGCAAAAGAGCGGATAAACCGGGAAGTAGTCGATGACTCCTTGCTTCGCCAGTTCCTGAAAATAGAGGTCGAACTTGCGACTGAAACTCGCCTTGGCGGAGTCACCGGCGCCTTCCTTTTCCCCTGCCGCGATCTGGGGAACCGGTGCTGGGAAGACGGGTGAGGGCCCGATGACAAGAATGCGGCTGCCGCCAGCGCGGAGTTTGGCGATCGTGGCCGACAGTAGCTCGAACTTGTCTTCGAACATTTCGGCCGCCGTCTTCTTCTTCTCGTAGACGATCCAATCGGCGGACAGAATGACGAGCGGCGGACGCTCGGTTTGAAGGAGCGCAAGCGCGCCTTTGTTGAACGATGCGCAGCCGGGGCGATTAGGCAGCGACAGGCCCTCGATCGGCGGACAACTGCTTTCGGCGATGAGGATCACCGGCCGATCGCTTTCGCGGCCGTAGCGACGGAACGCGTCAAAATAATGGGCGGCGAAGGAGTCGCCCCAGACGGCGATCGCGGCGCCCCTTCCGCCTTGCTTGCACTTGGCCGCCGGCCAGTCTGCAAACGGCTGCGTGTCGCGCAGCATGCAAGGCTCGGCGAGGGCGCGCGCCTTTTCAGCTTCAATGAACTTCTCGCCGGTGCTGAACCTGCCACGCTGCCACTCGGCGGAAGCTATGCCGGCGATGCCAACAGCAAGCATCAGCGAAATGGCGCCAGCAAACAGGCGGCGACGCGGTACAGGCGTGGCGGGCTTGCGGAACGGCGTCTCGACAAATCGCCACGACAACCAGGCGGCGGCGAATGCGAGGGCGAGCGCGGCCGATGTTTGCGCGATCGAAAGGTCGCCCTGATTCCAGTATCTCGCGAACACGAAGATCGGCCAGTGCAGCAGATAAAGCGAGTACGAGATCAGGCCGACGAAAACGAGGGGCCGCCATGAGAGCCAGCGGTTGACCGGCGAGTCGCCGCAGGCACCGGCCCAGATGATCGCGACGGTGCCGAGGCATGCCGGAAGCGCGTATGCGCCCGGGAACGGCGTGTTGACGGTGAGCAGAACAAGACTTCCGGCAATCGCCAACAGGCCCATGAATGCGACGGCAGATCTGGTCCCCGTGCTGCGCAGATGCGGATAGAGGCCGACGGCAGCGAGGGCGCCTACCATCAATTCCCAAACGCGTCCCAGCGTCGAGAAGAAGGCCGGACGCGCGTCGCGATCAACGAGGTAGATGCTGACCGCCAACGACAACAGCGCGAGAGCGAGGATCACCCATTTGACGTTCACGCGCCGCTGCTTGTGTAAGAGCGCCAGCAAGAGAGGGAAGACGACGTAGAATTGCTCTTCGATAGCGAGCGACCAAGTTTGAAGGATCGCGTTCTGGTCCGCGGCGGCGTCGAAATAGCCGCTGTTGTCGGCGAAGTAGAAGTTCGAGGCGAAGAGGGCGAGCCACGCCAGCGACTCGAAGAAGCGCTCGAGATCGACCGCGGCGAACAGCGCCAAGGCGCCGGCGGTTGTCAGCGCAATGGTGAGATATAGCGCCGGAAAGATGCGGCGCACGCGGCGCTCATAGAACGTCGCGATGCTGAAACGGCCTTTGCCGATATCGGCGAGAATGATGCCGGTGATCAGGTAGCCCGAAATCACGAAGAAGATGTCGACGCCGACGAAGCCGCCGGAGAACGGCGGCCAACCCGCATGGAAGAAGAGGACGGACAAGACCGCGACCGCGCGCAGACCGTCGATGTCCGGCCGGTAGGCGGTGGATGGTTTGTCGCCGCCGTGCGTCTGAGAGGCAGCCGGCGCGGGCGGCATCGTCATGCGAATCCGACGATGTTGGCGTTGATACCGCGCGCGGTGCAGAGGGCGCGGACCTCCGCCTCATAGTTCGGATTCATGACGATGATGGTCGCGCTTTCTGCGGGGATCGCGCCCGGACCGACGATCGCGCAGCCCGTCATCGCCGCATAAGTGCGTTGCTTGTTGGGATTGATGTCGACGAGACCGGCCAGCCGTTTCGCGTCGGGATCAAAGATGCAGGCGAAGGTGATGCCCTTAGCGCCGGCGCCCCAGACGTAAGTCGGCCCAGCGCCGGCCGATTTGTCCAGGAAGGCGCGCCAACGCGCGAGCATCTCGTCCTTGCGCTTCGACCACGCGACAAAGTCGGCTTTGCGGGAATTGTTCCAATCCGCGTTGTCGCGCGCACGCGTGGTGCGCGCTTCGGCCCAGAGGTATTGGCCGCCGAAGACGTGCGCGACGGACAGAGGTTCGAAGCCTGTGTGTTTGAGTGCGAGCGCCAGAGTGTCGGCGGTAAAGAGCGAGCAGTGCTCGTAGAAGAAATCCTGGATCGCCCAGTTATCGAAGATCCATTGGACGCAGGGCGTCTCGACGGCGATGCGAACGGTTGCGCTCAACGGCATCGCATCCCGGATGGCGCTCAGGAATTTCAGCGGC
>JAEUMM010000404.1 GCA_016792645.1 Alphaproteobacteria bacterium
GACTGACGAACAACAAGAACAGCGTCGCAGGTAACCCATTCGCCAACGCGTTGATGAGATAGGCGACGATCAACCGCCGAAACGGTCCGTTCGCCCAAATCGCTGCCACACCTGCGCCGAAGGGCACACGCGACCGCGAAAGCGGCTTAGGCTCCGGCACCGCGATCAACAACCACGCCACGCTGGGCAGCAACAACGCGACGACCAGCACGGCCAACGCCGCCATATGCACGCGCGGGTCGGGATAGCCCAACAGCGTCAGCACCGTGGGCGTAGACGCCGCGATCAGCGTCCCTGCAAGCCCCACACCTTCGCGAACGCCCGCAATGCGCGTACGTTCGTTGTAGTCGCCGGAAAGCTCTGCACCCCACGCGCTGTAGGGCAGCATCATCATCGTCCACGCCAGCGTCAGCCCGAAAATGCCGAACGCAAACTGCGTCAGCGTCGCCTCCACCGGCGGCGCAAACAGCACCACCACGGAAACGACCGCCAGAGGCGTCCCGACCAAGATCCAAGGCTTGCGACGGCCAAAGCGCCCCGTTGTCCTGTCGCTGAAATAGCCGATCGCCGGATCCGTCACCGCATCGAACAACCGGGACAGAATGATAATGTATCCGATCCAATCCAGCGGCAGCCCCAGCGTCTGCGTGTAAAACGCCGGCAAAAACACGTAGGGCGGTAGCAGCAATATCGCGAACGCCACCGCCGGCGCCCCATAGGCCGCCAAAACCGACGCCCGCAGCCGCTCGCTCATGCTCGACCCATGGGTGATCCGCGACGCGTCCTTATCCGTACACCCCGCATGGCAAAGATCGCAATCATCGGCACCGGCATCGCCGGCCTTTCCGTCTCATATCTGCTTCACCAAAAGCACCAGATTTCCGTTTACGAGAAAGGCGCACGCCTCGGCGGGCACAGCCGAACCATTACGGTCAAACACGGCGACCGGATCATTCCCGTCGACACCGGGTTCATTGTCTTTAACGAACGCAACTACCCGAACCTGACCGCGCTATTCCGCCGTCTGGGCGTAAGAATCAAAAACAGCGACATGACCTACGCGCTCAGCGCCCGCGACGGTTGGCTTGAATGGGGCGCGAAAGACCTGAACGCGATGTTCGGCCAACGCCGCAACTTGGTCCGCCCGCAATTTCTGAACCTCTTCCGTGAGGTCATGCGCTTCAACGGCCAAGTCGCCGAGCGCGTCAAGAGAGAACCGGCGATCACGCTGGGCGCGCTGATCGACAAGATGGGTCTGGGCGACTGGTTCAAACGCTACTACCTGCTGCCGATGGCCGGCGCGATCTGGAGCGCCGCCCCGCAGCAAATGCTGGCCTTCCCCGCGCACGTCTTCGTCACCTTCTTCGAAAACCACGGCCTCCTGTCGATGAGCGGCCAACCGCAATGGCTGACCGTGGACGGCGGCTCGCAAACCTACGTCGAGAAAATCGCGCATCCGTTTCGCGACCGCATACGGCTGAACAGCGGGGCCACACGCGTCGAACGCAACGCAACCGGCGTCCGTGTGACCGACACGACGGGCGACACCTCAGACTTCGACCACGTCGTCTTCGCCTGCCATTCCGACGAAGCGTTGGCCATACTCGCCGACGCCGGCGAGGCAGAGCGCACGAGTTTGTCGGCCATCAAATACCAACGCAACGACGCTGTGCTGCACAAAGACCCCCGCTTCATGCCCAAACGCAAACGCTGCTGGGCAAGCTGGAACTACCATACCGACGGCAGGGACGACGAGACGGCCGTCTCACTGAGTTACTGGATGAACAATCTACAGAGCATCGACGAGGCCTATCCGCTTTTCGTCACGCTGAACCCCGCAACCGAAATCCCGGAAGAGAACGTCTTCGATCGTCACGTCTTCCACCACCCGGTGTTCGACACCGCCGCCATCGCCGCCCAGGCCCGCCTCCAGCGCATGCAAGGCCAGCGCAACACCTGGTTCTGCGGCGCCTACATGCGCCACGGCTTCCATGAGGACGGCTTGGTCAGCGCCATGGCCGTAGCCGAAGCTCTCGGCACGCCGGCGCCGTGGATTGCCGACATCCGCGACGTTCCGCAAACCGCACCGGCGGAACGCGCCTTAGCGTGACAAGCGCAACAGTCCGGCGCGCAGCGCGGGTTCTGACGTCTTGGGTGACAGCCAGATGCCGAAGAAAGGCGCTGCAAACGCCGGATCTTCAACCTCGCCCGTCATCCGCCCATTATGGTAGAAGCGCACCGCCCGGCCGGGCGTGTGGAGCGCTGTCACCCTGTCCCCACTCTTCACCGCCGGATATACCTTCGACAGTGAGACCCCAAAGCGTGCAAGCATCGCCGGCGTCAGATCGGGCGACACTTTGCGCATCTCGTCGATGGTCCGCTCTGCGAGCTCTTCGCGCGTGAAGGACATGCGATAGTCGATGGACAGCGCAAACGCCACATCCATCGACCACGTCGGCGCGTCCATCCAAAGTCGGGCATCATACGCCGTCAAAAACAGCCAGGTCAGCGACGCGGCGCCATAGGGCTCCCGCGCCGCGATCGTTCCGTTGAGCTCGCTGGGCCGGATCGAAGCGGCGGATGTTGCCGCCAAAGCGACCGCCGCAACGGCCGCGAACAACGCTCTACGCATGCGCCAGCTCCACTTGGACGACGTTCGTTCGGCCGACCGCGAATGCGGCCGCACACATGCCCAGATAAAACTGCCAATTCCGCAGGAAGCGGTCGTCGTGGCCAAGCTTGCGAATCTCGGGCTCGACCGCCCGCTGCCGGGCCGACCATTCGCGCAACGTGCGCGCATAGTCCTGACCGAAGGCGAACACGTCGACGACCTTGAACCCCGCGCGCTGCGCCTCGTGCGTAACGCGCCCCAGCGACGGCAACATGCCACCCGGAAAAACATACTGCCGGATGAAGTCGCTGCGCGTGCGGTAGAGCGGAAACAAGTCGTCGCGAATGGTGATGGTCTGCAAAATCGCACGCCCGCCCCGCTTCAGCCTTTGCGACAACGTGTCGAAATACTGCGGCCAATACCGCTCGCCGACGGCCTCAAACATCTCGATCGAGACGATCGCATCGAATAGCCCTTTGGTCTTGCGATAGTCTTCCAGCCGGATGTCGGCTTTACCCTGCAGGCGCGTCGTGGCGAACGCATGCTGAGCCGGCGAGATCGTAATTCCGGTGACGGCGTGGCGGGTCTCCGCCGCGGCTTCCGCAAAACCGCCCCACCCGCACCCGACCTCAAGCACGTCCGCACGCGCCCTGTCGATCTTGCTCAGGATTCGCCGGTACTTCGAACGCTGCGCCTCGCCAAGCGCCACGCCCTGCCGCTCGTACAGCGCCGACGAGTACGTCATCGTCTCGTCCAGCCACAGCGAATAGAACGCATTCCCCACGTCGTAATGCGCCTCGATATTGCGCCGGCTGCCGCTCTCGCTGTTGCGCCGGATCAGCGTGTTCAGCAGGACAAAGGCGATCCGGTTCCACAAATTGCCGTGAGCGAAGCCCTCCAGCTGGTCGAGATTCAGTAGAAACAGGGAAATCAACGCCTCGACGTCGTCAGTCTCCCAGGCGCCCGCAATGTAGTCCTCACCCAGACCGATATCGCCGCGCGCCACCAATCGGTCCAGCACGCCCCAGTCCCTAATCTCAAAGCGCGCGGATGGCCCTGCCCTCGGGCCTGTGACCACATGAACCTCGCCGCCCGGATCGACGAACGTCAGCCGCCCATGCTCGATGCGCGCGATGGCTTCCATCCAGCGCGCCTGCACGATCGATCGGGGAATAAGCCTCATCACGTACCTCCTCCCTCATAATACGGGACAAAGGGCCTATCGGATTTCTCCCGCCAGGCGCGCGAGGTCTTCCAGCGTATTCACGTTGGTAAACGGTCGCAAATCCTCGAACAAGACCGAGCGCAAACCAAGCTTGCCCAAAACCACATGCGTCCGCGGCGGCTCGCCCTCAAGCACACGCAACAAAGCCGGCCGCACGCCGGCGCTCAACACGGCAACCAGCGGTTCCACCCCCACGCGCGTCATCGCATAGGCGCCTCTTCCACCAGCTGCGATGAGAGGGCCGTACAACGCCGCGGTCGCCAGTGGCATATCGCAAGGCGCAAACGCCACGCTTTCATGCGCCTCCGCAGCGCCGAGGCCCGCCGCAAGTCCGGCAAGCGGTCCTTTGCCTTCGTGCGAAGCCCGTGCATGAACGACCGGCAGGCCAATCGCTTCGTAGCCTGCATCCGCGCGAGCCTCGATCACGACCCGTTCGCAAAACAAAGCCAGCATGCCCGCAACGCGCAGCGCCATCGGCTGTCCATGAAGCGGCAACAGCCCCTTCGCCTGCCCACCGAACCGGCTGCTCGCCCCGCCGGCAAGAACGACGCCGATCACGGCTGCGCCTTAAGCAATTCGACGGCACGCTTAACCAGCGGGTCGAGCCCCGCACCGCCCGCGTCGGCATGCGCGACGATGTCCCTGCGCATACCGGGATCCCAAAACTTCTTCAGGTGATCGGCGATCGCAGCCGGGGCCTGCGCCTCGCCTTGCGCCTTGAAGAAGGCGCCGATCTGGTTCGCCATCATCGCGAGCTTCTCAGCGCGCACGCGCACCCTCCTGCGTGAGGACACGTTCGGGATGCGTGAACACCTCAAGCCCATCGTCGCGCACAATGCCCACAACCGTGATGCCCGCAGCCTCGGCCTCTTCAAGCGCCAGCGCCGTGGGCGCCGACACGGCGGCAAGAACGGACGCCCCCATCACCGCTGTCTTCTGTACGAGCTCCACCGAAACGCGGCTTGTCAGCAGCACGGCGCCGCCCGACGCCTTTTCGCCGGTGCGCGCAAGCGCACCCGCAAGCTTGTCGAGCGCATTGTGCCGCCCGACGTCCTCGCGTATCGCCACAAGTCCCGCATCAGGCCGATAGAACCCCGCCGCATGCACCGCGTGCGTCCGCGCGTTCAACGTTTGCTGGCCGCGCATCGACCGCATCGCGTGGATGATCTCGTCCACGCCCACGGACACGCCGGCCTGAACGCGCGGCAGCGGCCGCAGCGCCGCGCCGATACTCTCGATCCCGCATAGACCGCAGCCCGCCGGTCCCGCGCGAAGGCGGCGCCGCGCCATCACCCGTTCTCGATCGCCTTGGCGCAGCGTCATGCGCAACTCGATTCCGCGTGCGACTTCGACCACGCCGAGCTCGACAATGTCGTCCGCCGACGCAATCACCCCTTCGTTCAACGAGAACCCGACCGCGAAATCATGCAGGTCGGCGGGCGTCGCCATCATCACCGCCTCGGCCCCACCGTCATAGACGAACGCAACCGCGGCCTCGACCGCGACCTCGCGCGCGCTACGCGTCATGCCGCCGCGCCACACCAATCGCTCGACGTGAACGGAGGACTTGCCGGTCATTCGCCCGGCACCGGCTCGGTGATGCGGCGGTTGCGCCGGCTAAGCTGCGCGTACTCCTGCTGCCAAGCGCTCGGCCCGTTCGACGGCGAAACCTGCACGGCGGTGACCTTGTATTCGGGACAATTCGTCGCCCAATCCGAAAACTCGGTCGTCACCACGTTCGCTTGCGTGGCCGGACTGTGGAACGTCGTATAGACGACGCCCGGCGCCACGCGCTCCGTCACGCGCGCGCGCAAAGCGGTCGCGCCCGAACGGCTCGCCAACTTCACCCAATCGCCGTCGCGCACGCCGCGGTCTTCCGCATCATGCGGATGAATCTCCAGCACATCTTCCGCGTGCCAAGCCGTGTTCGCGGTCCGCCGCGTCTGGATGCCGACATTGTACTGCGACAGGACGCGCCCGGTCGTGAGCAAGAGCGGGAAGCGCGGCCCAACTTTTTCCTCCGTCGGCACATACTCGGTGATCATAAACCTCCCGCGCCCCCGCACGAACCCGTCCGTATGCATCACGGGCGTACCATCCGGCGCCGCCGCATTGCACGGCCACTGGACCGATCCCAACGCGTCTAGCTTCGCGAACGACACACCGGCAAAGGTCGGCGTCAACCGCGCGATCTCGTCCATGATCTCGCGCGCGTGCCCATAGTTCATCTTGAAGCCCAGAGCATTGGCCAGCATCTGCGTGATCTGCCAATCTTCATGCCCGTTCATCGGGCTCATCACTTTGCGCACGGGCTGAATGCGCCGCTCGGCGTTGGTGAACGTCCCGTTCTTCTCCAGGAACGTCGATCCGGGCAGAAACACATGCGCGTAGTTCGCCGTCTCCGTAAGAAAGAGATCGTGGACGACCACGCACTCCATCGCCGCAAAGGCTTCCGCCACGTGCCGCGTGTTCGGGTCGGACTGAAGAATGTCTTCGCCCTGGATGTAAATCCCTTTGAACCGCCCCTCGATCGCCGCATCCAACATGTTCGGAATGCGCAAGCCCGGCTCTGCGTCCAGAGGCGCACCCCACAACGTCTCGAACATCGCCCGCGCGCCGTCGTCCGACACATGCCGATAACCCGACAGTTCGTGCGGAAACGATCCCATATCGCACGCGCCCTGTACGTTATTCTGTCCCCGCAGCGGATTCACGCCAACGCCCGGCCGCCCGAGATTGCCCGTCGCCATCGCAAGATTGGCGATCGCCATCACGGCAGTCGTGCCCTGGCTGTGCTCCGTGACGCCAAGGCCGTAATAGATCGCGCCGTTCCCGCCCGTCGCATAAAGCCGCGCCGCACCGCGGACAATCTCCGCCGGCACGCCGCACATCGCCTCAACGGCCTCAGGACTGTTCTGCGCCTCGGCCACAAAATCGGCCCACGCAGCGAACGCATCCGCCTCGCAGCGCTCGCGCACGAAAGCTTCGTCGAACAACCCCTCGGTCACAATCACATGCGCCAGCGCCGTCAGCACCGCGACATTCGTCCCCGGCTTCAGCGCCAAGTGATACGACGCCTCGACATGCGGCATGCGCACAAGGTCGATGCGTCGCGGATCGATGACGATGAGCTTCGCCCCTTCGCGCAACCGCTTCTTCATGCGCGACGCGAACACCGGATGCCCGTCCGTCGGATTGGCGCCGATCACGACGATGACGTCCGCGTGCTCGACGCTGTCGAAATCCTGCGTCCCCGCCGATGTGCCGAACGTCGTCTTCAACCCGTAACCCGTGGGCGAATGACAAACGCGCGCGCACGTATCGACGTTGTTGTTGCCGAACGCCGCGCGCACCAGCTTCTGCACCAAAAACGTCTCTTCGTTCGTGCAGCGCGACGACGTCACCCCGCCGAC